>JAKZUG010000085.1:0-12840 GCA_047516705.1 Candidatus Poribacteria bacterium
AAAAATAAGAGCGGACGAACACACATTTCAAAGACACTAAGTGTACTTGAAACGTGTGTTTGTCCGGGCTATATAACACGGCAGGGGCATTTAGTTCTCTTGTAGGAGGGATCTCCGAATCGCGACACATCCCTGTAGGCGCGAGTTGTGCTCGCGATCTTCCGAGCAAAATGGCTAAAAATCCCAAAACTGAATACCTCTAATAACACGGTATTTTTGGTTGCTTTATGAGAAGAACTGAGGTATAATTATTAAGGATAAGATATCGCCTTGAAAAGAAGAATTTGAAAAGGAGGAGGAATTCGTGGAAGAGACAAAGGATTTAATTCAGCAACGTCGTGACAAGTTGGACGAAATTCGCCAATTTGGTGTAGAACCGTATCCGCATAAATATGAACCTACACATACGACGTCCGCAATTCACCGAGATTTTGCCGATATCCAAGAGACACCCGACGAAACGCATACCGTTCGCGTCGCTGGCAGAATCATGACCAAACGCGACCACGGCAAAAGCAGCTTCGCACATCTACAAGATGGAGAAGGCAAAATTCAGATTTACGTCAGGCGCGACAAGATCGGCGCGGAACCCTATAAAATTTATCGACGCTTTGATACCGGTGATATTGTCGGTGCTGAAGGAACAGTCTTTCGAACGCGAACAGGGGAATTGACTGTGCTCGTTGATTCCATAGAACTCCTCTCCAAATCCATCCGACCACTCCCAGAAAAATGGCACGGTTTGCAAGATAAACAGACACGCTATAGACAACGATACGCCGACCTCATCATGAATCCAGAGGTGAAGGACGTTTTTCTTAAAAGGACAAAAATCGTTCAAGCGATTCGCGATATGCTCAATGCTCAAAATTTTATTGAAGTTGAGACCCCCGTCCTTCAACCAATTTATGGCGGCGCAAACGCTCGACCGTTCACAACATATCACAACACTTTGGAACAATCGCTTTATCTGCGAATCGCAAATGAACTCTACCTCAAACGCTTGATAGTCGGTGGGTTCGAACGGGTTTATGAATTCTCGCGCGACTTCCGAAACGAAGGGATGGATAGGGACCATAATCCTGAATTTACAATGCTTGAACTCTATCAAGCCTATGCTGACTATATTCAGATTATGGAACTCACTGAAACCCTAATCGCTGATACGGCAAAAACCATTCACGGGACAACGAAGATCACCTATCAGGAACATGAACTTGATTTCACGCCACCTTGGCGGCGGCTGAGCATGGTTGACGCGGTTCGAGAATACAGCGGTATAGACCCTGTGCCACTGTCAGGAGATGAATTGTACAAGGCAGCGATTGATGCGGGCGTTGACTTGGTCGGTGATGAGACGAAGGGCAAAATTATCGCTGAACTCTTTGACAAATTTGTGGAATCAAAACTTATTCAGCCGACATTTATAATGGATCATCCGATTGAAGTCTCACCGTTTGCGAAAAAGAAACCTGACAATCCAGAGTTCGTTGAACGTTTTGAATTCTTCATCTGTGGAATGGAGGTCGGAAACGCTTTTAGTGAACTCAACGATCCGATCGACCAACGCCAACGTTTTCTTGAGCAGGCAAACAGTTTAGAGGCTGGCGATGACGAGGCTTTCATGGTAGACGAAGATTATCTACGTGCGTTAGAATACGGTATGCCGCCGACCGGTGGACTCGGTATCGGTATCGACCGATTGACGATGTTGCTAACGAACCAATACTCTATCCGCGACGTAATCCTGTTTCCACAGATGCGTCCTGAGAGTTAAGATGAAAACCGCGCCGACTCTTTATACAGAAAGGTTGATACTCCGTTCTTTTGCACTTGAGGATGCCACCGATGTACAACGCCTTGCGAGTGACCCGATGTTGAATATATTCCTAAAGACCCAGAAAGACATTTTTTTGAGGATACAATCCAATATCAGATCCTAAAGAGTGAGTTTGCAGAAAAATGAGGACGGCACCACCTCTTCTTACAGAAAGATTGCTACTTCGCTCGCTGACACTTGAGGATGCGCAAGATGTGCAACGCCTTGCTGGTGAACGCGATATCGCATCAACATTATGTAATATGCCGCACCCTTATGAGGATGGTATGGCGGAAGAATGGATTCGCTCTTGTTCCGGCAAGTTTGAAAAAGACGAGGCACTAAACTTCGCAATTATACTCAGAACAGATAAGAAATTAATTGGCGGAATAGAGCTTAGACTTGACCGAGAGAATGAGAATGGTGAACTTGGTTACTGGATCGGGAAACCTTATCGGAACTGCGGTTATGCTACAGAGGCAGCAAGAGCTGTTGTTGCGTATGGTTTTAAAGTGTTGAAGTTGAATCGGCTTCATGCTAAACATTTCAAACGAAACGCCGCTTCCGGACGGGTGCTGAAAAAAATCGGAATGCACTATGAAGGATGTCTCCGGCAACATATAAAAAAATGGGG
Organism: Candidatus Poribacteria bacterium; assembly: GCA_047516705.1. GTDB lineage: Bacteria > Poribacteria > WGA-4E > WGA-4E > WGA-3G > WGA-3G. The sequence goes on from JAKZUG010000085.1 coordinate 2,454, forward strand.
AAACTTTGAGGATATAATAGGATACGGGATGCTAAAAGCAGACTATGAGTCACTAATTCCTATTTCGTCTAACGAGCAAAGATAACCAATTTAAAACCGTACGTATCCCGAGCCAGGTCGGAATTAATCAGACACCATCGTGGAACGAAGTGGAACGATGCCCAGGTGCCCATAATTAAAAATATGAAATTTGAATGGTTTGTAGCCTCCCGCTATTTGCGTTCTCGGCGAAAACAGTCGTTTATCTCAATTATTAGCATCATCTCAATCGGTGGTGTCGCACTCGGTGTCGCAACTGTGATCCTCGTCATCGCTGTGTTAGATGGCGTTGAGCATGGACTCAAGGACAGGTTCCTCTCAAACGAGGCACACGTCGTCTTGAGTCTAATTGATCACAGTTTTTTTAGCGATTATCAAAAACGAATTGAGCGAATTGAGGCACTTGATGATGTGGTGGCCGCGTCGCCTGCCATTTGGACACAAACAGGCGTTTTTCGAGAACGTACGGATACCATTCAAGATGTAATTATCATCAAAGGCATTGATCCAGCACAGGAAGACAAGGTCACTGGCTTCTCAACGTATGTTGATGGCTCAACAGACCTTCTTAACTCGGAACTTATTGAAAATGCTCGGTTTATCAGAGACGAAACGATTACCGGTGGCATCATTCTTGGCGGGCGTTTGGCAGCACGCCTCGGTATTATCAAAGGCGATGTTCTGCGGTTACTCGTTAAGCTTGAACGGCATCCAGTAAATGAGTCAATGCTCGCGCCAGATTTGGCGAACTTTGTTGTCATCGGGTTTTATGAATCCGAAATGGAGTTCTACGATAGCAATCTTGGGCTTATTCACATAAATTCTGCCCAAAAATTATATGAGGTAGAGAACCGAGCGAATACCATTTTCGTCCGATTGACCGATGCTGAATTGGCACCGCGAATTGCTACACGTATTGAAGATGTTGCTGGATTTACTGTCTTAGAGGGGGTGCCCAACGCAATTACCTGGATGGAGAGGCAAGCACCGCTCTTCTCGGCACTCCGATTAGAAAAAATAGCAACTGTCATCATTGAAGCTCTTATTATCCTGGTTGCGTCTTTTAATATCGCGAGCACACTCATCATGACGGTGATGGAAAAAACAAAAGACGTTGGAACACTGCGGACACTCGGTGCCTCACGCGGCAACATCATGCGGATCTTCATGATTCAGGGAAGCGTTATCGGGAGCCTTGGAACAATACTCGGTACGGTTTTAGGTCTTGTCCTATGTTGGTTACTCAGTTCCAATGCTGTTAGACCCGCTTATTGGTATGCTCTCGTGCTTATTGTGCCAATTCTTTTACAAATTCTTATAGCATCACAACGCGCGCTGCGATACAAGGGCGGATTGAAGTTTGCTGTAGGTATATTATGGCTGCTCGGAATAGGCTTCGCGCTCTATTGTGTTGTCAGACCGTTTTCATTCGGAGAACTCAGCCAAATCTACCAGATGCATCAACTACCGATAAAAGTGAATTGGTTGTTCGTTATCTTCATCAATGTGCTTTCATTCATTATCTGCTGGTTTGCAACGCTCTACCCAGCATGGCAAGCGGCAAACCTGAAGCCAGTTGAAGCCTTGCAACATGAATAGAGCTTACGCACACTCCTTCGCTGGCGAGGTTTGTAACCTCGCCAACAGGACGCAGTACTTAGGATATCATGGAGTAATTGCGTAAGTCCTAATGAATAGTGAAAAAGAGGAACCCTGTGCCGAATTCTACGGAAGCACTCATCCGTATTGTAGATTTACACAAATCCTATTATGATGGCGAAACTGAACTGCCAGTACTTCAAGGTATTGATTTTGAAGTAAATATGTCAGAATTACTCGCAGTCATCGGAGCATCAGGCGTTGGGAAAAGCACACTGCTTCATATTATCGGTACGCTTGACCGACCGACTGCAGGGCACGTTTTATACGACGAACAAGACATTTTTACCTGGCCGGATACCGAGCTTGCACGGTTTCGGAATAAGGAAATTGGGTTTGTGTTCCAATTTCATCACCTATTGCCGGAATTTACAGCACTTGAAAACGTCGCAATGGCGGCTTTAATTACAACGCCAAACAATAATAAAGCGGTTTATGAGGAAGCAGCATCCCTGCTTGACTATGTTGGACTCTCAGAAAGGCTCTCGCACTACCCAAGCCAGTTGTCCGGTGGCGAACGGCAACGCGTCGCGATCGCACGTGCGTTGATTAATAAGCCCAAAGTGGTACTCGCCGATGAACCAACAGGTAATCTTGACAGGCGAAGTAGCGAAGCTGTACTGGAACTGCTGTGGGATTTGAACTCCAAATCTGGACAGACCTTTGTTATCGTAACTCACAATCAAGAACTTGCTCAGAAAGTGGATAGGGTTGTCCAGCTCGTTGATGGGAAAGTGGTTGACTCTGGACCTCATTCAGCAGATTGAGGCATAGGAGAATTAAGTAGGGTGCACTTTGGTACTGCTTTTAAGTTCCAAAACATATTATATGAAAGTGGCACCCGCGTGGAAGGAAGCGTTTATGTTGATTTATATCGACGGAGAATTTTTGCCAAAAGCGGAGGCAAAAGTCTCAGTATTTGATCACGGTTTGCTTTACGGAGATGGTGTTTTTGAAGGTATCCGTTCCTATAACGGTCGGGTCTTTAAACTCAACGAACACCTTGAACGACTTTACGATTCTGCAAAATCGATTATGTTACAGGTTCCGATCCCTATTGAAACCATGAAGGAAACGGTTCTGGAAACACTCCGTCGAAATCACCTCACGGAAGCCTATATTCGATTGATTATAACGCGTGGTGTAGGCGATCTCGGACTAGATCCGGATAAATGTCCAAAGCCAAGTATAATAATTATTGCAGATAAGATCGTCCTATATCCACAAAAATTCTACGAAGACGGATTGGAGATCGTAACCGCCTCTGTCCGACGAAATTATGCCGAAGCCATTAATCCACGCATTAAATCGTTGAACTATCTAAATAATATTTTAGCAAAAATTGAGGGAAAACAGGCAGGGGCAGAAGAGGTCTTAATGCTTAATGCAGAAGGCTATGTCGTTGAATGTAGTGGTGACAATATTTTCTGGATAAAGAATGAAACACTTGTCACACCGCCGGTTTACATGGGGATTTTGGAGGGCGTTACCCGAAACAGTGTCATCAATCTGGCACGGGATGCCGGAATACACGTCGAAGAACGCGTCTTCACACGACACGACCTCTATATCGCTGATGAATGCTTTTTGACCGGCACAGCTGCCGAGGTTATTCCCGTCGTAAAAATCGACCGGCGCGCTATCGGGGACGGACAACCCGGAAAGTTAACACAGAGACTGATCTCTGCATTCCGGCAATATGCGAATAGCTGCGGCACTCCAATCTATACCACAGAATAGATACCGCACCTATAGGATGCGGGAAAACCCGCGATACATAGGAGGACATTTCGTTATGAATGCGATAAGAAACATTCTGATTCTGGTCAGTCTAATTGTCGGACTCGCGGCAACCGCTGCTGTTGCAGAAGAACAGGCGGATGTAGCGTTTGGACCTGAAGTGCCAACTGCAGAAAAACAGATAGATACAAAGCCTGATCCCAAGGCAGCTCCAGCTACCGACGTTGACAAAGAAAATACGGCAGATGCCACTAAACCGTCTGTCAACCCGATGTTCCTTGTTAAGAAAATTTCTTTTGCAGGTGTAAAGACCGTCTCCGAAGACATGCTGCGCACGCTTATTCAGACACAAGTGGGGGGTGAGGTCTCACAAGAACTCCTTACGCAGGACCTGAAGAGTCTTTATAAAGACACAGGTTTCTTTTCCGATGTCCAAATAGATACCGAATCTTTTGAAGGTGGTGGGCTTGAAATCATATATAAGGTGGTTGAGAGCCCTAAAATTTCTCGCATCAACTTTATCGGAAACGAGAATTTGGACACCGGTAAGCTTAAGAACGAGATAACGCTTCGTCCCGATGAAATTTATAGTGACCGCCGGCGATGGGAGAGCGAGCGAGTACTCAAAAAGTTGTACCATGAAAAAGGATATTATCTTGTCGGTATCCAGACGCATCTTGATAATAGCAGTAATAACGATGATGTAGAGGCGAATACTGTTCAAGTCACGTTTGAGATAAATGAAGGACCGAGGGTGCGAATTGAGGAGATCAATTTTATCGGAAACGAACAGGTTTCCGATAATACATTAAGCAAGAAACTCAAAACCCGCACGGGTAAACCGTTTGACCAGATTTTGTTTGAGGAAGAAGACCTGTCACTAAACCTCCGTAACTACTATCAGGACAGGGGATTTTCACAGGTGAAAGTGATCGGTTACGAAAAACGTTTCACAGAAGACAAAACCGGTATGATGCTCGACATCACCGTTGACGAAGGTCCCGAATTTATTGTCGGAACCTACACGCTTGAAGTCGAAGCCGGTGCCAAAAACCTCTTTTCGGAAAAAAAGATACGCGGGATGCTTGACCCAGCAGAAGGCGAGGTATTCAACCGCGGTAACTTTGATGAATCAATCTCGAAGTTACAGCAGGCGTATCTCGATAAAGGCTACTTGCTCTCAGAAGTCGTACCAATACCGACCTTCAATGAGGCAGATGGCGTGGTTGATATTACTTTGAAAGTCAACGAAGGTGATATCATAATTATCGGTAAGGTGATTATCACTGGGCTTGAGAAAACGAATGAGCACGTCGTTAAACGCGAATTGGATTTTTTGGGTATCAAGTCCGATGAGTTGTTAGACGTGAAATCCTTGCGGAAAGCACGGCAGCGTTTGTTCCAGATGGGCTCCTTCATCCGTGCTGTTGACTTTGTTCCCAGCGATACTGCCGAAGAGAGTCGAAAGGATTTAAGAGTTAATATCGCTGAAACACCGCGAACCGGAATGCTGAGTCTCGGTGGCGGTTACGGTAGCGAAGGCGGGATCTTTGGCACTGCAGAGGTGGGACAAAACAACCTCCTCGGACGTGCCTATCGGATCCATCTAAAAGGTGAATTAGGCACACGTGACCATCATACAGCCGAACTCAGTTTTGGAACGCCTTGGGTTTTGGGGACACCTACACGGCTTAACGCTCGGATCTACGATAATCGACGCTTCCGTCGCTACTATGGAACAGTCGGTGCTGTACTCAATCGGTCACGCAACTACCTATACGATAGATACGTTTGGGGGCGGCGCGGCGCGTCTGTAACGCTCGGACGTCCCATCATGCATGACATTGATCTGTCCGTCCGGTTTCGGAACGAACATGTTGAAGCGCACAACCCGGATGCGGAGTTGATCAACCGCTCTACTCGTAGTATCCTCTTTGCCGTTGGTAGAGATACTCGGGACTATCGCACCTCTTTGCATGATCCAACAGGTGGTTCATCTCATACACTTTCCTATGAATACTCGGGCGGAATCTTAGGGGCAGATAATGAATTCCAAAAATACTCCGCAGACACCAGTTGGTTCTATAGTGGTTGGTGGAACCATGTCATTGCCCTACATGCACGTACCGGCTACATGGTAAGTAAAAGCACTGATTCCTACTTCTTATTTTACGAACGCTTTTTCCTCGGCGGCGTAGATACCGTTCGTGGCTATGAAGACTATGAAATTTACCCTGATCCTGATGCATCGGGAGCGTTTAATCCTTACGGTGGTGATAAAGTCTTCTTCGCGAACCTTGAATATCGCATTCCGGTTTCATCCCAACTCACAGCAGCCCTATTTTTCGATATAGGACAAGTATGGGATGAAAGCGTTAGAAATCCGTTTAGCCAAATTAACATGAAACGTGGACTCGGTGTTGAAGCCCGACTCAACATGTTTGGCATGTTAGCTCGGTTAGGTTGGGGATATGGTTTAGATCGCATTAGTGGTGAACCGGCTGGCAAATTCCATTTCACAATTGGCCCCGGATTCTAAATAGTTTAGGACTTACGCAGTTACTTCATAAGTCGCCTGATAAGGGGATTTAGGGGGTTAAAAATGAAAAATCTCGCGCCGCGTGCTGAATTTGCGTAAGTCCCGTAGTTTTAGTAATAAATTGATCAGAATAAATAAGTTGCAGGTGAATACACCATCTGTTTAAACGCCTCACTAAGGAAGTGAGGAAGTACAGGTACACTCATATACTTGAACGCCTTGTAGTAAGTGCCGCGGATTCAGATAACGAGTCCACAAATTTCTTTCTCAAAGGAAGGGATATCAATTATGAAATCATTTCGGTTGGGTGCTTGTGAAGCACGCCTAACTCTCTTAATTGTTGCTATCGTTGCTTTTTGTTTCAATTCTGGAAGTATCGGACAGGAAGCCTTCAAAATCGGAGTTGTGAACACGGAAGAGGTCCTAAAAGGATCCGAAGCAGCGACAAAGGCGACCGATATGCTCAGAGCAGCAGGTGAAAAGCTGCAAAAAAAGTTGCAAAATATAGCTGAAGATGTCCGCATGCTTCAAGAGAAGAAGACAAAAACGGAACTCTTCGTTGACGAAGCACAAACAGCAGATTTGGACCAGGAAATCCTCGCGAAAAAACAGGATCACCAGCGTGAACTAGAAGACGGTCAACGGGCACTGGTTGAAAAAGAGAGGGAATTGCTGGAACCGATTTACAAGAGTCTTGAAGACCTGATTATCAAAGTTGGCACAGACGAGAACTATGACATCCTTCTCGAAAAACGGCTCGTCACGCTTTATGTGAAAGAGAAATACGATTTAACAAAGCGGTTAACCGACTTGATGAATGAAGACAAGAAAAATGACGAAAACCCTGAATAACTTTACATTGCCTCAACTCCGTAATGTGAAATGATTCAAAGCTACGGAGAAAGGATTAAGGTTAGATGCGTATGAAACTCAAAGAAATTTGTGAACACCTCAATGGAGATCTCTCTGGCGATGGTGAGATTGAAATTACAGGAGTTTCTGGAATCAAAGAGGCACTCCCAACTCAGATTACCTTTGTTGCCAATCCGAAGTATCTCGCCGCTATAGCGACAACCCAAGCCGCTGCTATCATTATTGGGCACGGTGTCTCTGGCAACGGAAAGCCGACTATCCGCGTCGATAATCCTTACTGGGCTTTCGTTAAAGTTTTGGAAATGTTCTCATGGGACAAAAACCATCACACACTCCCGGGGGTTGATGAGACAGCAATTTTAGGTAAGAACGTCAAGCTCGGCGAGCGCGTCTCAATTCAAGCCTTTACTTACATCGCTGACAATGTTGAGATTGGCAATGACACTGTCATTCAACCGTTCGTCTACATCGGCGAAGGCACTAAAATCGGTGCTGATGGGCTTATCTATCCACACGTTAATATCCGAGAAGAAGTAACGATTGGTGATCGCGTGATTATCCATTGTGGTGCTGTTATTGGAAGTGACGGTTTCGGATTTGCACCCATCAGCAACCGACACCACAAAATTCCGCAGATTGGTACTGTCGTCATTGAAGACGATGTTGAAGTTGGTGCTAATACTACCATTGATAGAGCGACACTTTCTGAAACGCTCATCAAACGTGGCACGAAGTTGGATAATCTTGTCCAAATCGCACACAATGTTGTGATCGGAGAAGACTGTTGTCTCGCCGCACAAGTTGGCATTGCGGGCAGTACCACGCTCGGTGACCGAGTCAATATCGCAGGACACGGCGGCGCAGCAGGACATCTCACGCTCGGTGCTGATAGTGTCGTTTACGCGAAATCAGCAGTTACAAAAGATATGCCTCCCGGAAGTCATCTCTCTGGATTTCCAGCGCGTCCCCATAAACAGGAATTACGAATTCACGCCGCAACCCGAAAACTGCCAGAACTGCTCCCTGAATTCGCAAAACTCCAGAAACGGGTAGAAGAACTCGAAGCAAAGATTCAAGAGTTGGAGGACGCATCGTAGCCGTTTTTCTGATCTGTTGAGCCTGCTCGTTTTTCGGAAATACGCCGCCTACCTCACCCGCATTCTGCTGTCAGGGAACTTAGATTTGCCTGATCTGTAAAGCCCCTACTACCTAAACGTATATCTATTGTCGATTGATGTGCAAACGCGCTCGGTTAGGGTAGTATCACCTTTCTCATCTAATCTTCGGGCTCGAGACCCTACCTTCAGGTAGCGGAGGAAAGCCCGTTTCCATAAATACACTCGCTCGCTGGCGAGGTTTTGCGGCGTACACGCCCAAATGCGATCTGCATTCCTAACCTTGCCACTGTAAAGGTAATTGTGGATTTACTATAAACCTATACGCAGGTGGACTATTCCCACTGTATCTGCTCTGATTTGGGATCGTTTTATTGGGTACACCTTGGTATGATATGTCGCAATCCGGCATCCGCTATCCATAAGGCACGAATAGACTGAGGATCAAGGATCCGAGAAATGAAAACGCTGTTCGCGTATCTTGAACTGGCGCGCCCTCTTAACGGAATTATCGCTTTTATCTCCGCATGGCTTGGTGGGATGTTCGCGAGCCACGGCATGATTGAAAATCTTGTCGACATTCGGCTTTGGCTGGTTTCTATCGCCGCATTCGTCATGCTTTCTGCCGGGAACGCCATAAACGATTATTGCGATTATAACATTGACCAAATTAATCGTCCACGGCGACCGCTGCCTTCTGGACGAATTCGGCGCGTAGATGCACTGATTTTTGCGATTGTCCTTGTCGTCGTTGGTATCTGGTTGGGGACCCTTATTAACAAAAACGCAACAGGGTTTGCAATTCTCGTGTTCGTTGCCCTTACGAGTTACGCTTTCTGGCTGAAACGTATACCATTTGTCGGTAACTTAGTCGTGAGCGGTTTAACCGGTCTAACCTTTATCGCTGGCGGGATAGCGATAGATTCGGTGCAAGGTACATTGATTCCAGCAATCTTTGCCTTCCTGTTCACAACGGCGAGGGAAATCATCAAAGACCTTGAAGATACTGAGGGTGACTTGAAAAACAATGTGAAAACACTCGCGATTCTCAACCCACAACTCGCTGTGAAGACAGCTATCGGTTTCATGGTGTTGGTTATTTTATTTAGTCCTGTCCCCTACCTATTTGGGTGGTACTCATGGCATTATCTGTTCGCAGTGGGACTCGGAGTCGATTTAGTCCTTATCGGATGTGCAATTCGCCTATTGCGTGATGCTTCCAGAGAAAGTTGTGCCTCCATCCAACGCTGGATGAAGTGGGATATATTTGTCGGACTCGGCGCAATCTACCTCGGAACGTTTCTATGATAAATTACGATAAAGTCATTGCTTTCTTAGAAAGAGAAAATTCGGATGCTGAGGTAGTCTCTCGCTTTAAACAGGAGTACCACACCTTTTCTAAGACGGGTGAATGGCATCGTAGTTATCAAGTACTTACCACAGGTTGGCAGAAACTTGATGGTGTCTTGCTGATGACACCAGAGGACATGTTTGATGCCGATTATCGAGTCTATCTCACTGCTACAACCGAACGAGGTTTGAGAGAACTGCTCTTGGCTTTTCCAAGACGATGCACCGGAATATTTCACCTAACAGAAAAGTGGATGGACAACGGCATACATGATGTCTTAGAAGGTGAGTTTGTTTGTATGGATGGTGGCAGATTTTATCGAGGTATTAAACGTGGTAGCGACACAATAGCAGAAAATCGGACTGTTTCTAAGCGCAAAGATGCGATTGCTGCTGATATGCGTAAATTGGCTAACTTGAAGGGAAAGCTTGAGTATTCACAATTTGTTGTTGAAGGAGACCTGATGGTAGAACGGGCAATTAGAGACGGACTCCCTATCGAGAGAATCCTTTATACAGCTGCTCTACTTGAAACATCGGACGGGAAAAACCTCTTAAAGCAAGCATCTGCCGATCACCTTTCCTGTTACCAAGTTAGTGATGGCGTGATGGGTTCAGTCACTACAACCCGTCCGGTACCATCAGTTATGGCATCGGTATACTTTAACTTTCAGCACTTTTTGTCAGAATCAGGTAAACCTAATTTTCACTTTGGTCCGGGATGTACAATGCTCATCGCAGAGAACATCACGAACCCAGACAATTTAGGTATGACATTGCGGACAGCGGATGCAGTGGGGGTATCTGCTGTCTTGCTGAGTAGTGTTGGGGCAAGTCCGTTCCACAAAAACTGTATTCGTGCATCACGAGGCGCGGTTGGACGTTTACCGTTGTACTATGCAACAGATATCGGTGCCGCGATTGAGACACTACGTGTATCAGGTTGGAGTGTATTAGGTGGAACATCCAATGCTGAAAAAGATCTATACGCCATGAAATTCTCACTGCCTGCTGCTATCGTTGTTGGCAATGAAAATACAGGGCTCTCTACGGAAACGCGAGCGTCCTGCAC
>JAKZUG010000086.1:0-5074 GCA_047516705.1 Candidatus Poribacteria bacterium
CATCAACGCTCTGGTTAGCACCTAACGTCGGGATCGTGAAATTCGTCCGCAAATCTACGACTTCAACAGTGGAAAAGAGCCTTGAACTAACTGAATACGAAATCAAGTCCACTGATTCGGACGACAAATAAACACTACAGATGAGAAAGGTTACCTAAAGGTGCATTTTATGCAACCTTTCCTCCTTAAAACGCGACTTAAAGTCATAAGGCGATCTGTTTTGGAAGATAGGGATGAAAACGATAATGTAGGAAAGAGTAGAAAACAAGCCTTAGCAGATTAGCTACGCTGAGTTTCCAAAAACGTTTCTAATAACAAAGGAAGTGAAAATTTCAGTAGAGCGGATGCTTTGTATTCTCCTCTGATGAATTGAAAACCACAATACCAATTTTGCCTGTGATAAGCAAGATTAATTTTTGTCTTACATTTAACGTTCTCCGATGATTTTCAAACCATCGGGGTGGAGGTCAAAAAGATGAAAAATCAGAACAGTCTTTTAGTGGGGATTACCGTTTTAATAATTAACCTGAGTGGCGGAATAACTGCGGCTTTTGCCCAGGATATCCCGCAACGTATCACGAGAAATTTTGATGTCAAACCGGGTGGCAGGTTAACCCTTAACTCAGAAATTGGCACAATTGACGTGCAAACCATGGACAAGGAGGGGATTGAGGTTGTCGTCACAAAAGAAGCATGGGGAGAGTTTGATAGCATGGCTCAGGAAGCACTCAACGATTTTGAGGTAACGTTTGAACAGAAGGGTTCCGATGTCCATATTGAAGGAAAGTTTAAACGCAATCGGTATCGGCAATATTGGATGGAAAAAGAGCGTTCATTGAGAGTTCATTTCCAGGTGAAAGTGCCATATCAATCTAACGTTGTGCTGAAAACTGCATCTACCGGGGCTATTCACGTTGACAACCTTGATGGTACTGTGAGAGCGGAGACTTCTATTGGCAACCTACGTCTTGGTGAGATCCAAGGTGCCGTTTGGGGAAAGACAGGTGGTCCTGGTAGTATCACCTTAAAAGGGTGTCAGAGTGATGTAGATTTAGAATCTGGCGTTGGAAATATAGAGTTAGGTTCGATAACAGGAAAAGCGATTGCCAAGACGGGTGGACCTGGTAAGATCGTGCTAAAAGAGTGCCAGAGTGATGTAGATTTAGAATCTGGCGTTGGGAATATTGAGTTGGGTTTGGTAGCTGGAAAAGTAATCGCCAAGACAGGTGGACCTGGTAAGATCGCGTTAAAAGAGTGTCAGAGTAATGTAGATTTAGAGTCTGGCATTGGGGATATAGAGTTAGGTTTGGTAACAGGAAAGGTAATCGCCAAGACAGGTGGACCTGGTAAGATTGTGCTAAAAGAGTGTCAGAGTGATGTGGATGTAGGGTCTGGCATTGGGAATATAGAGTTAGGTTCGATAACAGGAAAAGTGATCGCCAAGACGGGTGGACCTGGTAAGATTGTGCTAAAAGACTGCCAGGATGATGTGAATGTAGAGTCTGGCATTGGGGATATTGAGTTGGTTTCTATTGCTGGAAAGGTGATTGCCAAGACGGGTGGACCTGGTAAGATTGTGCTAAAAGACTGCCAGAGTGATGTGGATGTAGAGTCTGGCATTGGGAACATCCAGGCTGAAATTCCAACACAACTGATGCATCCATGGATTTTGCAGACATCGGGTCCTGGAAAGATAGAGATCGTGCTCAGTTCCAGCACTGCTGTAAACATAGATGCCGAAACGAGAGGACCCATTTCAAGCGACATTCCCATTCAAATTCAAGGTCTTTTGACAGAACACAAGTTGAAGGGAACTCTCAACGGTGGTGGACCGTTGCTGAAACTTCGGACCTCTTTGGGGGAAATACGCCTAAAGAAGAAAAGCATGAAGGATAGTCGTGAAAAAGGACGACGCTGATCTAATTCGGCACATTTTGTTGGGTTGGAAAACAAGTAGAAGGGCAACATTGTTACGGCACGACGGAGCGTGCCTACTACTATGGGATGAGGTGGGTTTATGCATACACTTTGGTTGGTTATCCAGCGCGAATTCGTCTCAAATGTGTTGACATCCCGATTCATGATTGGGTTTATTGTATGCCTGCTTTCAACCGCTGTCTCGGTTCTCGTTCAGGTGGATGACCACGAAAAACGTTTGGTGGCATATAACACTGCTGTCCGGGAATCTCAAGCAGAAGCACAGAATTGGAAACTCTACACTGATATTAGTCTAAAAGCGCACCGAAAGCCGAATCCACTGGGCATTTTTAACGTCGGGATGGAAACCTCTGGTGTAGATACGGTTGTTGTTGAGCCTGACAAACCGATTTGGAGACGGGATAGCCATTCCCTCGGTTGGAGCGAAACGACTCGAAAGATAGGGGCAGACAACCCCTTCCTTGCGATGTTTCTCTCCGTTGATGTGGTTTTCATCTTCAAAATTGTGCTCAGTGCGTTGGCGATTCTGTTTGCTTACAATACAATTTCGGGAGAGAGAGAAGACGGCACGTTGAAGCTTGTGTTATCCAATTCAATACCGAGGGACACAGTCGTTTTAGGAAAATATCTCGGTGGGATGCTGTCGCTGTTTCCGATTGTTTTGATGAGTTTAATCGTGGCACTCGTAATCGCGTTTTCTTCATCGGTTACCGCCTTTAACGGAAACGACATCACGCATATTCTGCTGATATTCGGGGTCTCGTTGTTGTATGTGTCAACGTGGTATCTTTTAGGACTCCTCTTGTCAGTTTGGACGAAGGAAGCTGCGACAACGCTGATCCTTTCGATGTTTATCTGGGTGGTTCTGACGAGTGTTCATGCAAACGTAGCAACCTTTGCGGTGGTGAAGTTTTCTCCACATAAACCCGACTCAGAAAAGAAAGTTTTTCAGCAGACGACTCAACTCTGGAATGATTTCAGAAAAGAACGAGACGACTATCTCAAAAAGAGGGGGTACGATAGTCCAATAGAAACAGTTTCTTGGCACCGCGACCCAGCAGGTGGGTCTTCTGGCACGTCTTCTAGGTCTGCACAATGGTTTCTTACAGAGAGTTACCGCATTGGAAATATCCGTTACGCCGATGTGTCTATTCTCCGGGAATTTTTGGGTTATCAGGAGCCGCTTCGGATTGCGTATACAGATAGAGTGGAAGGAATTCTCAAAAAACCTGCGGAAGATCGAGAGCGGAATGCGAAGTTCGCAGATGCCCTCTCCCGTATCTCGTTCGCAGACGTATATTACTTCGCTGTTGGTGCAATAGCAGGGGCAGACCGGGAGAGTTATAACGATTTTATTGAGAGTTCCAGGACCTATAGACGTGAGATTGTTGAATATTTGAAAGATAAAGAGGTATTTTCCTCACGCGCATGGTTTTCCACGGATAAGGGCGCGGCGGAGCTGACAGATCTCCCGGTCTTCAAACATCGACGGCTCTCCCTCTCGGAAAGTTTCTCCCGTGCTTCTGTGGATATTCTGATTTTATTGGCATGGAATATCGTTCTATTTATGACGGCTTATGTGTCCTTCCTTCGATATGATATGAGTTAAAAAGGAGGGTTATTAGTTGTCATGCTTCGCAGTGAGAGTTAAGAGGCGTGGAAGAAAGGAAGAAAGGAAGGAGGGGTGCCCCCCAACCTTCCAACCAAACGCTGACAACCGATAACTATTAGAAATGATTTTTCACATTGCGACAAAAGAGATATATCACAATCTGACGACGCTCCGGTTCACTTTAATGATAATTTTGCTGCCCCTCCTAATGATAGCGAACGCGTTGATATACGGCTATGGTGATGATGGATACGCAGCACAGATCAATGGTTACAATCAACAGATGGAAAAAAAACGAGTTCATATTGAACAGAAGGCCGCTCAGAGTTTAGGGGAATTGGCGGTGATGGGACCCGGAGATATGCCTAAACGTCCGAGTCCTCTGAAATTCTGTGCCAATGGGGCTGATGAAGTGATACCGCGTTATGTCATCATGCAAGAGCACGGAGCTGCCAGCCGCGGTTCTAGTTCTGGTGAATTTGAAGCTTATGCATGGAAGGGACCCTGGACATTAAGGTATCCATTGAGTAGTTTTGATGAAGGGAGTGTAACCCACCGTATTAAAATTGACTGGGTCTTCATCGGTATCCTGATGAGTTTCTTTGCGGTCTTGTTCACTTTCGATGCTGTCGCTGGGGAACGGTCGCGCGGCACACTCAGTTTGATTATGTCCAACGCAGTCTCGCGCAGCCAAGTGTTGTTGGGAAAATACCTCGGGGCATTTTTGACGCTTATGGTGCCGCTTATAATTGGAATCCTGATGAATCTGTTAGTTATCCAATTCTCTGGGAGTCTTCCCTTTGATTCAGGAAACGCACTGAGAATTCTGGGTATGGTAGGGGTTTTTGCATTACTGGTTTCCATTTTTATCTTTCTCGGACTTTTTTTCTCCAGTCGCGTCTCAAACGCTATTACCAGCTTGGTCTGGCTCTTACTCGCTTGGGTTTTCTTGGCATTTGTGTTTCCAAGCCTGCTGGGTGCTTTTATCGGTAACCTGAATCCGATTCCATCGGTTGATGAAGTCTCATTGCGGAGAGAGGCACAATTGGACCAAATTGGCGATAGATTCCGTCCTTTTGGTGCGTCCGATGAACCGATATCAAGTAAGTTGAACCAAGCACCAGCTACCGAAAATCCATCAGCAACGCGACGGTGGGCAACATACTTTACAACGAGGAAGGAAACAGAAACGAAAATTGCTGATGAGCATATTGATCAACAGTTTAGGCAGGTCCAACTCGCCCGCGATCTCACCCAAATCTCTCCGATAGCGACTTTTCAGTATGCAATGGAGGGACTTGCGAACACGAGTATCGTCGGTTATATGGATTTTGTCAAACAGGCGCGCCGCTACCGACAGACGTTTATAGACTTCGTTAAAACGGAAGACCAGAGTGACCCAGAGAGCCTACACATCTATCCTGTGAAAGAAGGGTTATCCCAGAAACCTGTGGATCCGGATGCTGTCCCCGTATTTTCGGAGCAGATTTCCTACCGGAGTGTGTTATCCCAAGTCGGTTTACT
>JAKZUG010000087.1:0-15529 GCA_047516705.1 Candidatus Poribacteria bacterium
CTTTTATAGTAAAGCCCAAAAATATGTGAACAGAGTAGGATTTGGTACTTCTTCACTCGCTGGCGAGGTTTCCCAACCTCGCCAACTCAGGTGTAAAGGTAATTATAGGCTTTACTATAACTGATAACTGACAACTGATAACTATTCCTCTGACAACTGACAACTACTCTACACTTCGCTTTTCGTAAAAATAAGAACGATCCCCATAAACAAGACGAGGTTGCCGATAAGCAGTAGAAACAGATCGGGTAATGCCCGTTTTGCATTCGTCCAGACATCGCTTCTCTCAAAAGTAAACTGTGGGAGTGTACTCCAATCGACCGCGCCTTTATCGGCGACAAACCATTCCCGTGACGCGAATGCATCCTTCGCGTAGAGATAGTCAATCACAACGCTTCGGTAACGTCGTGCTGTCTCGAAAAAATCTCTGAGTCCCAGCAGATCCGTTCCTGCCCACGCCTGCGTCGCTGCATCATAAATACCCACGGGTGAGAGTTTCAACAATATCCTATCCGCTGTGGCTTGTCGAACGTAAATTTCATCAAGTGCCTGCTTGCGGATGAGCCACGCTTTTTCTACTGTTCGGGTAGCCAACGGTTCAACGAAATTGTAATACCTCTTAGCAATCGGGACGTACTTCTCAAATTCTGGATGGATCTCCGAAATAATACTCATATTTTCAATATAAGACATCAGGGTTACTGGATTTACATCCGCCTGGTGATAAAACCCCAACGCCTTGCTGAATTCCGATGTTTCTCCAGCGATTCCCTCGTTTTCAAGGAACTTTTGACGTTCCCTTTCATATTCATCTAAAATCTGTTGAATCTGATTCTGGGCGGTTTTTGTCCGTGCTTGGATGTCGCCGCCTAGATTAACCGTTGCCCGAATCAGGTTCGGATACACGAGTATCAGAAAGCTCCAGACGAACATTGCGAGCATCAACGCCGTGCTGGTTCTACGCGTCGCCACGGAAATCAGCAACCCAATGAGGTAGAACAGGGATAGGTACGCAAACGATGCGAAAACGATCCCCGCGATGCGAAGGGAATCAGCAGCCGATAGCGGAATTGAACGAGTAAACAGTAATAGTGCGAAGAGTAGACTCAATAGCAGCGGCACTAACAGACACACCATCGCACTGATATATTTGGCAAACAGAATCTGCCCGCGTCGCACCGGTTGTGCCAGAACGAGACGTAATGTGCCACGTTCACGTTCCCCCGCAATCGCATCGTAAGCGAATATTAATCCCATTAAACTCAAGATTACTTCAAAAACAAAGACAATATCGATTGAAGAGAAGAACGCTATAAACGGGTTGTCCGTGCCATGCATTTGGGCATCCCAGAGTGTCGGCATAAATCCGTGATAGATACCGATGAGGTTTCCCAAGCGTTTATCTAACCCGACATTGAAAATGCTCAGTGGATTCGGTGCCCGGTCAACTAACAGATACGCAGTAGAATAGGTCTTGGAATTGCGTAAATCCTGATGATGCATTTTGACGGCATCATTGTAACTTTCCAAACGTTGTTCATAATCTTGAATAAGCACTGCTGTGTTTGCAACAACGAGCAGCAGTGTGATGAGCAATACCGCTGCGAAACGGAAGGTCATTAGATTGTTGAGTAGTTCCCTACCAATGAGTGTTTTAAGCATTATGAATCACACCTCAACGCGCACAAACGCCAGTAATCGTAGGTTGGGTAGAGCGGTAGATGATCCTGGTCCCTGTAAGTTATACAGAGAATTCCAATTTTCGATGTGCCATTCGTAAAGATAGATATAGTGAAACCCAACAATCCATCTACGTGCGTAAGTTGAACTTACGTTATTATAACCCAAGTTGCTACTATTGGGCGTTTCAACATGGTTTTTCAGATACTTTCCTCACCCCGGAGGGGTGATATTGCTTCGCAGTGAGAATAGAAACAATATATTCAAGCGACCGCACCCCAGAGGGGTGCTATGTCTATAGATAGGTGGCAACTCACGTTATTATACCTCAACGCGAACAAACGCCATATACGCCCCCGACAGCAGCACTACGACAAACAGCGTCAACAGCAGCAGATCCATCGCCGCTGCGTTGAAATCCTTACTGAGACTCAGTGTATCTTCAAATGTCGGAATCGCCTCTGGTGAAACCTTTTTCTTTGACATGCCCTCACGGACACCGATGATATGTGGACTTTGTGGATCTGCCCTATCGGTGTCGGCAATGAATTCGTGGTATTCTCGATCGTAACGCTGAACATTCCCTACAAATTGCAGGTGCCGTTCCAACCCCGTTCCAGCGAAAACCTCAAGAAGATGCTGAGCAATCGCTATAGGTGAGATGCGGGTTAACGCACGCGCCCGACGTACCTGAGCAATCCGTTCGTAAAAATATTCTTGACGTAAGCGGCCGTCCTGCTTTGCGTCTTTAGTGACGTATTCACCCGATATCAGCATTCTTTTGGACGGATCGTCTGTCCCTCCCCGCTGCGCGTAATATACATCCAGAATTGCACGACGCGTTTGCTGTCTATCTTCCTGAAACGCATCGTAACTTCTCGCCGGTGAGAAGCCGCTGGCAATCGAGGCAAGTGTGTTCGGCATGAAAATCACGAAACTCACCCAGATTATCAGGAGGATTACAAGGCTCACGGCACTCTGTTTCACACGCGCAGATACTAAGAGTCCTAATGCGAGAAAGAGACACAAATAGAGCATCGCGATACCGATGATGATCCCCAAACGTCCCCATTCTTCGGTACCGAGATGGACAGCACTGGATGTGGAAATCAACAACAGGTTCATCAACACCGCGATAACAAGCGGGATGTTAACGCTTATGAATGCCCCTAAAAACTTGCCGATGAGTACAGTATGGCGTGGAATTGAATTTGCCAACATCAGTCTTAATGTCCCGTGCTCACGTTCACCGGATATGGCATCAAACGTGAAAAGAAGAGCGATCAAACTCAAAACGTAACCGATCACAAATGCCCAATCTATCTTGGTCGCATCTGGATCAATATTTTTCAAATTAGGCGTGGCAGGTGGATAGGTCATCCGCCAGAAGCATTTTAAGTCTCTGTCGCCCCAAAAGTGGCTGGCTGCATGGGCTAAGGTTGGCAACAGACTATCGCCGCCATCGGTGCAGAAACGGAGCAGAGACGGTTTTTTATAGAGCCGTTGAGGTCCCTTTTGTGCGAGATCATACAAATCCGTGCGAGATGTTAGCGCGTTCAAAGATTGTGTCGCAGCATCACGATATTTCTGCATCCGTACCGGTTGTTCTCGGAGATGGACGACAGCATTGGTCAACATCAACGCCAGCAGCAACACAGTTGCCAGCGCAAACCGGAGACTATTGAGGTTGTTGTAGAGTTCTCGTTTCGTGATATGCCAAATCATATCTTAGTTCTCAGTTCTCGGTTTTCAGTTTTCAGTTAAGAGGCTATCGTTTTATTAGTCTTAACCCAAGTTGCTACTAACAAATTTTGGGCGTTTCAATAAGGTTTTCGGGCACTTTCCCCACCCCGGAGGGGTGATATATCTATAGAAAACGGTATATTCAAGCGACCGCACCCCGGAGGGGTGCTATGTCTGTAAAGGGTGGCAACTTGCGTTATTATAGGACTTACGCATTTCCTCTTAAAGTCCCCCTGATAAGGGGGATTTAGGGGGTTAAATACAACGAAAAAACGACTTTTCAGCAAAATATACCTTTTCTCTGTCCAATTTGTGTAAGTCCTGATATTAGTAAGTGCAGTCGGTAAGCAGTTTGCGGTAGTAAGCACACGAGCAACCGCCACATACGTTTCTTAACTGATGGCTGAAAGCGCAGCGACCTGACCGCTGACCGCTATTCTACACTTCACTCTTGATAAAAACCAGAAATATTATCATAAAGAGCAGTAGGTTTATTGTTAGTAGCAAGAGCAAATCCGGCAACGCTCGCTTTGCATTTATCTCAACACTGCTTCTTTTAAAGGAAAACGCCGGGAGCGTGCTCCAATCTACCGCGCCCTCGTCTGCAGCGAACCATTTTCGGGAGGCAAAGGCGTTTTTATTGTAAAAATAGTCGATGACTGTTTGTCGGTATTGCCGAACCGCGTCGAAAAAATCCCGGATGCCGAGGAGATCAGTGCCTGCCCACGCTTGCGTCGCTGTATCATACATCCCGACGGGTGAAAACTTCAATAGTGTTCTCTTCATATTCGACTGCCGAACAAGAGTGTCCTCTAATGCTTGTTTTCGGATAAGCCATGCACGCTCTGCCGTTTTAATAGTCGACGGTATGAGAAATTGGAAATAATTCTGTGCGTGGGGTATTTCTCGTTCAAATTTTTCATCAAGCTCTTCAAAGGTCATCATGCTGTTATAGAGATACAGGAGTGTTAATCGATTTTCAGGAAAATGTTCGTAGAAGAACCCTATCCCGTTGATGTTAAAGGTCGGATCCTCCCCGGGGAAAGCATCAGTCGCAAGGAAGTGTTTCCGATCTCGGTCGAATTCATCCCAAACCTGTTTTATCTGATTAAAGGCAGAAACTGCTTTCGCTTGCGGGATGTCTGACGAGCGAATAGCCGCAAGAATTAGATTTGGATACACCAACACCAAAGCTCCCCAAACGAATATCGCGAGCATCAACGCCGTACCCGTTCTTTGTGTCACCGTTGAGATGAGCAGCCCGATGAGGTAGAACACCGACAGATAGGCGATTGACGTTAAAACGATGCCGCCGATACGTCCGAAATCAGCAGCCCCCAGAGAAATAGCGGTGGTTGTCGTCAGCAAAATCATCGCGAGAAGCAGACTCATCAACAGTGGCACGAGCAGGCAGAGCATTGCGCTAATATATTTGGCGAGCAAGATATGTCCACGTCGAATAGCATGCGTCAGCACCAAGCGTAATGTGCCGTGTTCACGTTCGCCTGCGAGAGCATCATACGCAAATAGCAATGCCATCAGACTTAGAACAACCTCAAAGATAAAGACAATATCAATTGAAGATAGGATGTTGAGATATGGATTATCTGAGGCGTTCATGCGGGCTTCCCAGAGCGTCGGCACATTATTATGTGCAATCCAAATCTCGTTTCCGAGTCGTTTATCCAAGCCAACATTGAAGATGCTCAACGGATTGGGCGGTCGATCAACCTCGACTTCTCCTGCTGAGTAGGTTTTCTTCTCTTGTATTTCTTGGTGATGTGTTTTGACAGAGATGTTGTAGCTTTCCAATCGCTGCTCGTAATCTTTAATGAGAACACTGGTGTTCGCAACAACAAGCAGTAGTGTGATAAGGAGTGCCGCCGCGAAGCGAAAGGTCATTAGATTATTTAGCAGTTCCCTGCCGATGAGTGTCGTCATCATTTTTATTATACCTCAACACGCACAAATGCAAGATACGCGCCCGACAGTAGCACCACAACAAACAATGCGAGCAACAGCAACTCCATCGCTCTGGTATTGAAATCCTTACTGAGACTCAGGGTATCTTCAAACTTCGGAACTGCTTCTGGACTCACAGGTTTCTGGGACATGCCTTCACGAATACCTATCAGATGGAGACTTTTCGGATCGTCTCTATCTGTGTCAACAATGAATTCACGAAATTGGCGGGCGTGAAGTTGTGTGTTTTCAATAAATTGCAAATGCCGCTCAAACCCCGTTCCGGCAAACGATTCAAGGAGGTGTTGGACAATTGTCACGGGTGAAACGCGGGTGATGGAACGTGCGTGTTGAAACTGGTCAATCTGTAAACTTAAGCGTTCTTCGTTTAAGCGTTCGTCTAACGCCGCGTGTTTGGTGAAGAACTCACTCCTCGCCGTCAGCGTTCTATTGTCCAATTTATTTGACCAAACCCGATCTTCATATTTTTCATCGAGTTCCTGATGAAGTTGGCTATAACGTTTCCAAAATTCGCCAGACAACATAGATGGTGAATATTCACCCGTCATTGAAGCGAGCGTGCTCGGAATGAAAACGACCAAGGTGACCCAAACCAACAGGAGTATCACGAGACTCACCGCGCTCTGTCGCACACGTGCCGACACCAGTAAACCCAACACCAGAAACAGACTCATATACAAGATCGCAATAGAGAAGATAATACCTAAACGTTCCCATGCCTCAGCACCGAGGTGAACATCACTGGCTGTGGAAATCACCAACAGGTTCATCAATACCGCAAGCGTGAACGGGATACTAACACTTATCAACGCCCCTAAAAATTTGCCAATCAGTACAGTATGACGCGGAATTGAATTCGCCAAGGTCAAACGCAACGTGCCTCGCTCACGTTCCCCTGAAATTACATCAAAGGTAAAAAGGAGCGCGACAAGGCTTAAGACGTAGCCAATTATAAATCCCCAATCCAGTTTGATAGCGCCCGGACGAACATTCTCCAGATTCGGGGTGACTGATGGATATGAGAGTTTCCAAACCCCTGTTAAGTCTTCGGAGTACATAAACGGATCACCGGCATTTACAGTACCTGACAAAAAGGGATTACCGCCTTCTGCACAGAAGTGGAGCGGTGACGGTTTTTTGTAAAGGTCGCCAGGTCCCTGTTGCGCGAGTTTATATAAACTGTCGTTCGCATAAGACGCTAAGCGATTTTGATATCCAGCGACAGCATCGTTATACTTCTGAACCCGCTTTGGTTGCTCACGGAGATGGACGACCGCGTTGGTCAGCATCAATGCCAGCAGCAACACGGTTGTCAGCGCGAAGCGGAGGCTATTCAAGTTGTCATAAATCTCACGTTTTGTAATATGCCACATTGGTTGTTAGTTCTCGGTAGTCAGTTATCAGTTTTTAGAGGAATAGTTATCAGTTATCAGTTATCAGTTATCAGTTAAGAGACATCGTTTTATTAACGTGAGTTCGATAAAAGGCTTCTACTTGTACCGTACCGCAAACTGTTAGTTTGCGCGGAATACGCCACAAACTAACAGTTTGTGCTACAATTTATGTCTTTGACACACGAAAACGGAACCTTTAGACGGATGAAATGTTTAAGTCGAACTGACGTTTTATTAATCTTCAGTATTTGGCATGTTAAGTGGACGTAGCTGCCCAAATAGTTATCGGGATTTAGTTAAGAGGTTATCGTTTAACAGAACTCTCTTTTATAGTAAAATCGAAAAATATGTTGACACTTTAGAGAACAATAACCCTCCCTCGCTGGCGGGGTTTGTAACCCCGCCTTTCCGTTGATGTCCAAGTAATTATAGGCTTTACTATAACTGATAACCGACTACTGACAACTGACAACTATTCCTCTGATGACTGACAACTATCCTACACCTCTCTCCTGACAAAAACCAGAAATATCCCTATAAAGAGGACGACATTAATCATGAGCAGCAGAAACAGATCCGGTAACGCTCGCTTTATATTTATGCTTATGTCGCTTCTCTGAAAAGAAAACTGAGGCAGTGTGCTCCAGTCAACTGCCTCCTTGTCGGCGGAAAACCATTGTCGAGACGCGAATGCCTTTTTATCATAGTAATAGTCTATTACCGACTGTCGATACTGTTGAACCGCTATGAAAAAATCTTGCATACCATTTAAATCAGTCCCTGCCAAGGCTTGGGTCGCTATATCGTAGATACCCGTAGGAGAAAGTCTCAACCATGCCTTATCAATTGTTGCTGGCAGAATGAAAATCTCCTCGAGTACTGGCTTTCGGACGTTCCATGCTCGTTCTGCGGTGCTGATAATCCGCGGTACAAGAAAATGGTGGTAATTCTGCACGTGAGGTGCTTCGGATTCTTCATGAAACCCTGGAATTTCTATGCCAGCGTGATAGTAGTACTGGAGGACTGATGCCTTTTCTCCAAAGTACTCAAAATTGTAACCGCCCTTCCATCGCATGTTAGCATACGGGTCATCACCGAGGTTAGCATCAGTGGCGAGAAACTGCTTCCGTTCTCTCTCAAATCCTTCCCATATCTGTTTGATCTGATTGTGAACGGATGCCCTACGTCCCTCTGGCGGGTTAGACGGCTGAATTACTGCGACAATCATGTTTGGATAGACCAGTACCAAAAACCCCCAGACGAACATAGAGAGCATCAATGCAGTGCTCGTTCTTCGTGTCATCGCCGAAATCAGCAACCCGATGAGGTAAAACACAGACAAGTACGCAATAGAGGCACAAATAATCCCACCGATGCGGAGAAAGTCATGCATGCTAAGTGAAAATGAGGAGGATGTTGTTAGCAACATCATCGCGAGGATCAGACTCATGAGCATCGGCACCAACAAGCACACCATCGCACTTATGTATTTCGCAAGTAATATGTGTCCACGACTCACGGAGTGTGTTAGGACTAAACGTAACGTACCGCGCTCGTATTCCCCTGCCAATGTGTCGTAGGCGAAGATCAGTGCCAGTAGGCTAAGAACCCCTTCAAAGATAAAGACAATATCAATTGAAGATAAAATATTCATAAAAGGATTCTGGGAACTATGCTTTGTCGCATCCCACAACGTTGGTACATGCCCATAATATACCCAGATTTCGTTCCCCAACCGTTTGTCCAAACCCGCATTAAAGATACTCAACGGGTTGGGTGGCCGGTCAATGTTTAGCTCCGCCGCTGAATAAGTCTTTCCGTCCAACATATACTTCCGACTCTTTTCTACCTCCGTTTTGTGACCTTCCAACCGACGTTCGTGGTCTTTTATCAGCACAGCGGTATTCGCGACAACAAGTAACAACATGATGAAGACTGCCACTGCAAATCGGAATGTCATGAGATTGTCGAGGAGTTCTCGACGGATAAGTGTAAGCATCATTTTGTATCACACCTCAACGCGTACAAACGCAAGATATGCTCCCGACAGAAGCACTACAACGAACAGCATCAACAATAGCATCTCCATTGCTCTGGTATTGAAGTCTTTACTGAGGCTTAGCGTGTCTTCAAATTTCGGAACTGCCTCTGGACTGACAGGCTTCAGCGACATGCCTTCACGAATGCCTATGATATGAAGGCTTTCAGGGTCACCTCTATCGGTGTCAACGATGAATTCACGGAATTGTCGGGTGTAACGTTGTGCATTCTCCACAAATTGCAAATGCCGCTCAAACCCTGTTCCAGCAAACGCTTCAATAAGGTGCTGCAGAAGTGTGGCGGGTGAGATACCGGTGATGGCGTGAGCGCGGTGCACCTGAGAAATCCGGTACTTTAATTGTTCTTCGCGCCTGCGTTCCGATCTTTCAGCGTTTTTGGTGAAAAACTCGCTTTTCGCCCTTAACGTGCTGTCGTCCAATTCACCGGACCAGAGCCACTCGCCGTATTTATCCCATAAGTCCTCTTGAATTGGGTTATGCTGCTTCCAAAATTCATCGAAGGATGTCGCAGGTGAGAAGCTGCTTGCAATTGAAGCAAGGGTGCTGGGCATAAAAACGACAAAGGTTACCCACGTCAACAGCAGTATCATCAGACTCACCGCGCTCTGTTGCACACGCGTGGAAACTAACAGCCCTAACGCCACAAACAGACTCGTGTACAAAAGCGCGAGAAAGAAAATGATACCTAAGCGTCCCCATGCTTCTGTCGTCAGGTGAACAGCATTTGCAGTAGAAATCAATAAAAGGTTCACCAACACAGCAAGTGTAAACGGGATGCTAATACTGAGCAATGCCCCTAAGAACTTACCGATAAGAACAGTGTGTCGGGGAATTGAATTTGCTAACATCAATCGGAGTGTGCCGCGCTCGCGTTCACCGGAGAAAGCATCAAAAGTAAACAAGAGGGCTATCAAACTCAAGATGTAACCGATGATGAATGCCCAATCCACTTGTGAAACGTCCGGTCCAACGTTCTTATTCTGGAGGTTGGCATCTGGATAGGACAGGCTCCAGACACCTACGAGTATCCAGTTACCTTCTGAATCGGTCGCGAACACAGGTGGTTCGTCTACTTCGACCGTATCTGGTAAAAGGGATTCACCTCCGTTTGCACAGAAGTGAAGGGGAGACTGCTTTTTGTAGAAGTTTCCCGGTCCGTATTGTGCCAGTTTATAGAGGCTGTCGTCGGCGTAAGTAGTTAAGTGATTTAAAGATTCGGTGACAGCGTCCCGATATTTCTGTACCCGTTTTGGATGCTCTCGGACATGCCTAACGGCATTGGTTACCATCAGTGCCAGCAATAAAACGGTTGTTAGGGCGAATCGGAGGCTATTGAGGTTATCGTAGATTTCACGCTTTGTAATATGCCAAATCATTTTGGTTCTCGGTGGTCAGTTATCAGTTTTCAGTTAAGAGACTATCGTTTTATTAGTCTTCAGTCTGTGACATATAAAGTGGATGTAGCTGCCCAAATAGTTATCGGGTTTCAGTTAAGAGATTATCGTTTAACGGAACCCTCTTTTAACTGATAACTGATAACTGATAACTATTCCTCTGACAGCCATCCTATACTTCACTCTTGATGAAAATCAGAAATATGATTGTGAACAGGATTAGATTAATCATCAGCAGTAGGAATAAATCTGGTAACGCACTCTTTGAACTTATGCCTATACCACTTCTCTGAAAGGAAAAATGAGGGAGCGCATCCCAATCAGCTATGCCTTTGTCGGCAGCAAACCATTGTCGCGATTCAAATATCTTTTTGTCATCGAAATAGTCAAGGACCGCACGCCGGTAATGTCGAACCGCGCTGAAAAAATCTTGCATACCCTCTAAGTCGGTGCCTGCCCAAGCTTCCGTTGCTGCATCATACAACCCGACCGGTGAAAACTTTAACAGCATTCGACCCCGATTTGCGGGTTGGATGTAGATAGCCGCTAATGCCGGTTCCCGGACAAGCCACGTTCGTTGGACGGTATTGACAGTCTCTCTATTGTAGAAGCGGTAATAATTCTGTACGTGCGGTACCTGTGGCTCAGATTCTGCTTTAATTTTTCCGGCGTAGAATCCGGTCTGGTAGAAATAGAGTAATATTGATGGTTTGTCTTCATTCTCCAAGAAGGAGTATTCAGTTCCTTTCAAGTTAAATCCCCAATGTTCGCCGCCACGCGATAGGGGACCCAGGACGGCATCATTGCGGAGAAACTGCTTATTTTCTCTCTCCAATTCTTCCCACATCTGTTTGATTTGATTATAGACGGAGGTTTGCGTCTCCGGTTGCGGGGCGATTTCAAATGCGGTAAGAATCAGATTTGGATACACCAGCACTAAGAATCCCCAGGCGAACATGGAAAGCATGAGCGCGGTACTGGTTCGACGCGTCATCGCGGAGATGCACATGCCGATGAGGTAGAACAGCGACACATAAAGAAATGATGTCAGGACAATCCCGCCGATGCGAAGAAATTCATCCGTGTTCAAGGAAATCGCAGTGGATGTCGTCAGCAAGATGATGGACAGGAGCAGGCTTATCAGCAATGGCACAAGTAGGCAGAGCATCGCGCTGATGTACTTGGCAAATAGGATGTATCCGCGCCGAATTGGGTGCGTCAGCACGAGGCGTAACGTACCGCGTTCACGTTCGCCAGCGAGGGCATCGTAAGCGAAAATCAGCGCGAGCAGACTCAGTACCCCCTGAAAAACAAGCGCGATATCAATTGAAGTGAAGAGGTTGAGAAACGGATTATCCGCCCCGTGCTTCTTTGCGTCCCAAATTGTTGGCACAAACGCGTGGTATACGTTAATTTCGTTACCCACTTGCTTATCTAATCCCAAATTGAAGATGCTCAACGGGTTAGGAGGGCGATGGACAAATAATTCTCCAGCGTAAGCGGAATAGGTTTTTTCTTCGCGTAAATTCTGGTGACTTTCCTGGGCAGCTGTGTTGTAAGCGGTGAGTCGTTGTTCATAATCCTTGAGGAGTACAACGGTATTGGTAACCACAAGCAACAGTGTGATGAAGACTGCTGCTGCAAATCGAAAGGTCATGAGGTTGTCGAGCAGTTCTCGACGGATCAGTGTTATCATCATTTTGTGTTACACCTCAACACGGACAAACGCGAGATACGCTCCGGATAGGAGGACTATGACAAACAGCGTTAGTAACAGCAGATCGACTGCCGCTGCATTGAAATCACGACTGAGGCTCAGCGTATCTTCAAATCTTGGTATCGCCTTTGGATTGACGGGCTTCTTGGACATTCCGTCGCGAATACCTATGATATGGAGACTTTCTGAATCCGCTCTATCGGTGTCAGCGATGAATGTCCGAAATTGCTGGGAATAAGCTTTAACATTTTCTAAGAATTGCAGATGCCGCTCGAAACCTACTCCTGCAAAGGTTTCGAGGAGGTGTTGGGAAATCGCTACCGGTGAGATCTCAGTGGTCGCGCGTGCGAATTTAACCTGGGCGATCTGTTGTGTTAAGTGTTCCTCGTTCAAGCGTTCCTGCTCTCCTGCTTCCTCAATAACGTGTTCGCCTTTGAACTGCATTTCTTTAGACGGTTCAGACCGTTCTGAGAAATAAGCGTCGTATCGTTCCCAACGTCTTGCATAAAGTTCATCGCTGCGTTGCCAAAATTCATCAGAGGACATCGGCGATGAAAATCCGCCCGCGATGGAGGCGAGCGTACTCGGCACAAAGATGACAAAGGTAACCCAAGTCAATAGGAGGATTACAAGGCTCACCGCGCTTCGCGAAACACGCGCAGAAACCAGCAGACCTAACGCAAGAAAAAGACCGGTGTACAAAACAGCGATAAAGTAAATGATACCTAAACGTCCCCACGCATCGGCACCGAGTTGCACAGCACTTGACATAGAAATCACTAACAGGTTCATCAATACCGCAAGCGCGAAAGGGATGTTAATACTTATTAATGCCCCCAAAAATTTACCCATCAGCACGGTGTGACGTGGAATCGGATTTGCCAACATCAATCGCAGCGTGCCCTGCTCGCGTTCACTGGAGATAGAATCGAAAGTGAATAGGAGCGCAATCAGACTCAAAACATAGCCGATAATGAATGCCCAATCCACTTTGGTAACGTTCGGACGAATATCTGTCAGATTGGGTGTGGCAGATGGATAGTTTAACCGCCAGAAACCTCTTAGATCTCCGCTGGTAGACCAAAGGAAAGCACCACCAACAACGCTTGGCAAAAAGGGTTCACCGCCTTCTGCAGAGAAACGGAGAGAGGACGGTTTTTTGTAAAGCAATCCCGGTCCTTCTTGCGCGAGTGTATATAAGCTGTCTGCCCGAGCTGTTAAACCACTCAGAGATTCGGTGACTGCAGCGTTATACTTTTGTATCCGCTTAGGATGCTCATGGAGATGGACAACTGCATTGGTCAGCATTAAGCCGAGCAGCAACACGGTTGCAACCGCAAATCGGAGGCTATTCAGATTATCATAAAGTTCGCGCTTCGCAATATGCCACATTGGTTGTCAGTTATCAGTTGTCAGTCGTCAGTTAGGAGACTATCGTTTAGATTTCAGTTTTCAGTGGAATAGTTTTCGGTGATCAGTCATCTGTTATCCGCTAAAAGAGGGTTTTGACTTAAGTAATGCCTCTTAACTGACAACTGTTAACCATTCTACACTTCACTTTTGACGAAAATCAGAAATATTATTACAAACAGCACTATATTGGTCATCAACAGTAAAAATAGATTTGGAAGTGCTCGCTTCGCATTTATGCTGATACCACTTCTCTGAAAAGAAAATTGGGGGAGCGTGCTCCAGTCGGCTGTACCCTTGTCTGCAGCAAGCCACTGTCGAGACGCGAATGCATTTTTATCGTAGAAGAAGTTAATAACGGTTTGACGGTACTGTCGCGCTGCTCCAAAAAAATCTTGAATACCGAGAAGATCAGTACCTACCCAAGCTTGTGTTGCCGCATCGTACATCCCGATGGGTGAAAGTTTCAATAATATTCTATCAATTAGTGCTGGACGGACGAAGATTTCCTCAAGTGCCGGTTTTCGGATGAGCCATGTTCGGTCTGCCATGTCGATGGTCAACGGTACGAGAAACTGGTAATAATTCTGTACATGAGGCATCTGGGGTTCGGATCTCTCATTAAGTTCTGTAATCTCCAGAATTCTTCTATAGTAATACTGTAGCGTAGATGCGTCTTTGCTAAAGCGCCTCGTTGAAGACCCTACCCAACCTATGCCAAAGCCCGGATTCTCGCCAGGAGCAGCATCGTTCTTAAGGTACTGTTCCTGTTCTCTCTCGAATTCTTCCCATAATTGTTCAATTTGGTTGAAGGCTGATGCAGCGCGCACTTCTGGTGTGCGCTGAGGAAGCGTCGAGGTAAGAATCATGTTCGGATAAATCAATACCCAGAACCCCCACACGAACATAGAGAGCATGAGCGCAGTGCCGGTTCGGCGCGTCATTGCAGAAATGAGCATGCCGATCAGATAAAACACCGATAGATAAACGATAGACGTAAAAATAAGTCCAGTAATGCGGAGAAAATCATCTGTGTTTAGAAAAACAGAGGTAGATGTCGTTAGTAAAATCACTGCAAGGCACACGCTCATGAGTAAAGGCACGAGCAGGCACACCATCGCGCTCATATACTTGGCAAACAGTATATGCCCGCGACGGACGGGATGCGTCAGCACCAAGCGCAACGTGCCACGCTCGCGCTCACCGGCAAGGGTATCATAGGCGAATATGAGTGCGAGCAGACTCAGAACCACTTCAAAGATAAAGACAATATCGATTGAAGAGAAGATATTCATAATCGGATTATCCGAGCCGTGCATTTTGGCATCCCACAGCGTCGGTACAAACCCGTAATAAGCCTCCACTTGGTTACCGAGTTGTTTATCCAATCCAATATTGAAGATACTCAAGGGATTGGGCGGTCGATCAACGTACAATTTTCCTGCTGAATAGGTTTTTTTCTCCCGCGACTGCTGGTGATGCGTTTTAACAGCAACGGTGTAGTCTGCCAATCGCCGCTCGTAATCCTTGATGAGCACAGCAGTATTTGCGACGACAAGCAGTAACATAATAAAAACTGCTGCCGCAAATCGAAACGTCATCAGATTGTCAAGAAGTTCTCGGCGAATGAGTGTTAGCATCATTAGTTTACCTCGCTACAAGTTTACCAGTTTTACCTTTTTCAGCAAATACAAGACAAGATATGATACTGTTTTAAGCAAAATGCAACCTGAGTCCATGGTACTAATCTATTATAACCGAATCGGCTTCTTTTGCTTCATTAAATTTGCTTTCTATCTATAACATGCGTTGAATATAAAGCGATTCCTGAATGTAACATGGGTTCGACTTATGGCGACTTATCAACATAAGTGGAGATTTCAGGATAAATAGACATAGCACTCCAGCGGAGTGCTATGTCTCTAAAGAGTTGCTGAAGGCATATAATCCACTCGCGTTTGTGGAAAACCTTTTACCAAACTCACGTTGAATGTACTATGTAGGTGAATGTACTATGTAGGTTGGGTAGAGCAGTAGAAGCTCATAGGTGTCAATTTAAGAAAAATAATAACCTCGGTCCTCAGGTCCGGTAGGCGCGGTTTGATGAAGATTAAGAAAATATTTTGGTAATTCTATGTTCTCCCCAGG
>JAKZUG010000088.1:0-2811 GCA_047516705.1 Candidatus Poribacteria bacterium
GGCGAACCTTGATGGAACAAATATTGAAGACCTCGTCACTTTATCCTCTGAAGGTGGAAGTGGGGACACCGGCCCACGAGGGATCGCCTTGGACATTTCGCACGGAAAAATGTACTGGACGAACTGCGAGGCGGGTAAAATTCAGAGGGCGAACCTCAATGGAACAAACATTGAAGACCTCGTCACCAGATTGGGCTGTCCACATCAGATCGCACTTGACTTCAGTGACGGTAAAATCTATTGGACAGATTGGGGTACCGGTAAGATTCAGAGGGCAAACTTCAACGGCTCAAATCTTGAAGACCTTGTCGGTGGCTTAATCAGACCTGCCAGCATCGCGTTGGACAGACTTAATAGCAAGATGTACTGGATAAGCCATGGAGCGGGTAAGATTCAGAGGGCAAACCTCAATGGAACAAACATTGAAGATCTTATTACAGGATTGCCGGGTCCTCTTGCTCTTGCCCTCGGCATTCCACAGCCGACTATCAGTCTCTCTCCATCGCCTGTACAATCACCTACGGTCGGACAGAAGCTTACACTCAATCTGAACATCACTGGTGGGGAAAATGTCGCAGGATATCAAACCACCGTCCACTTCGATGCCACTGCACTCCGCTATATCTCAAGTGCAAATGCGGATTATCTACCAGCCAGCGCATTCACAGTGCCAGCAATTGCTACGGAAAATACGGTGATGGTGGCGGCAACCTCTCTTGCCGGAGAAAGTGCGGGTGATGGAACACTCGCTACACTCACCTTTGAAGGCATCGCTGCTAAAGCATCCACCTTGGTGTTATCTGATGCACTGCTCACTAACGCTGAAGGTTACAGTTTCCGTCCCCAAGTTGAAGCCGGTCAGATCACAGAACCAAAAGGTTTAAGAGAAGACATCAACCAAGATGGGGTCGTCAACATTCAGGACTTGGTATTGGTCGCTACGAACTTCGGCGCAACAGGGCAAAACCCCGCAGATGTCAACGGCGATGGGGTCGTCAACATCGTCGATCTGACCATTGGTCGCTGGAGCGTTAGGGAATACGGCTGCTGCGCCTTCCGTGCGCGTCGCAGTTTTGGAACACTTCACGGCTTCGGAAGTAGAGCAGTGGCTCCGAGCCGCACAACAAGTTAACCTGACTGACCCGGCCTTTCAGCGAGGCATTGGCTTTTTGGAACAGCTCCTTGACGCGCTGATACCAAAGGAGACGGCACTGTTAGCAAACTATCCGAATCCGTTCAACCCGGAGACGTGGATTCCCTATCAGTTGGCAAAGGATGCAGATGTAACCTTGACGATCTACAATGTCCGAGGTGTAGTCGTTCGGAAGTTGAGGTTCGGACATCAGCCCGCGGGGGTTTACTATAGCCGCACACGTGCAGCACATTGGGATGGGAAAAATCAACTCGGTGAAAAAGTCGCAAGCGGTATCTATTTCTACACGCTCATAGCAGGCGATTTCACCGCCACACGGAAGATGGTGATACCGAAGTAACTTTTTTCAAGTAATCGGTTCACCATAACCCAAGTTGCCCCTTATATTACGATGCCTTGTAGTATAAGAGGGCAACTTGGATTAAGATAGAAAAAGTCATGCTACTATTCGCTGGCGAGGTTAGGAAATCTCACCAGTGGAAGATTAGCGTTTGCAGCATCTATTTATCATACAATGGACAATAGATACGGTGCTCACCAAAAACCTTATACTTGCCTATCTGTAGCACCGCCTTTTCGCAATGCTGGCACGGTAGCAGCCTTACAAATACACCGCTAAAAAATCCGATAAGCCCGATCAGGATGATGATTAAAATTATCTGTCGAGAGAGTTTTAGTGTTGGAGTTGTATTTTCCATTGTTAACACCTCATCCTAATACGAGACACGTCAAGTAGTATCCGAATGTGGGTATTTTCATTATTTGTTTGCCATTAGCGAGATATTAGCACAGTAGCCAGCACAATCCCGAATCCGATGTATATGATCCCGCCAATCATACAAACAGGCACCAGCAGTCTGAGATTGGCAGTCGTAATTTTCCGCATAACGAAGAGTGTCCACATAATCATGGCACCACCACTCACCATAAATCCTACCGCCAGGGTACCAAGATGCCTTTACATGCGGCACATCAGAAACGAGTGCATTCATCACCAGTACATTGCAAACGAGTGCATATCCGCTCGCTATAACACAGAAAACTAGGCCAATTAACAGCCCTTGAGTTATTATAGGTGCTACTTTCATAATTACGAATAGCCATAGCAAAAAAGCGAGACTATAAAAAATTCCCGCCATTCTCGGCACCCAATCCACTTCTGTCATCAGTGGAAGAATCATGGCGATACCTAACCCTACAATACAGCAGCCTGAGGCAATGATAACCCTACAACCGATCGTCACCCATGCAGACCGATTCTCAATTAACAGTGGATAGATACCGTGCATAATCCATAGGACACCGTAGAGTATTAGCGTTGTTCCTGCCAATGTTCTTGTCAATGCTGAATTTACCACTTGAGTCCAAAGCAATACCTGAAACATTAGAAGGAGGCAAACTTGTCCATTACCCACCATTTTTTCCCATGAAAACGGTTTGAATACTGCAAGTCGCTCTGCGATTTTTTTAAACATTTGTCACCTCTGATGTGGGCTCGTCACTACCTACTTTTAATGAGGGTATTGTCCAGATAATGGTTTTGTTTCCTTGTTCGTTTTAGAAGAAACCCCCTAAATCCGCTTATCAGGGGGACTTTGCGTATATCCGTACCATTAGTTAAGCGAGGGTGTGTCATAAATAAAGTTGTGAAGTGTCAG
>JAKZUG010000089.1:0-8010 GCA_047516705.1 Candidatus Poribacteria bacterium
GCGTTCCGAGAAGCCGTTAAAGCGGATGCGCCGTCGCCGATACCACCAGAGGGGGTCCTACTTACTAACGTGATTATGGATGGTATTTTCCGCTCACATGAGGTAGGGAAAGAGGTTGCGGTGAGAGTGCCGGAGGTTGAATAGTTGTCAGCCGTCAGCAATCAGCCGTCAGCAAAGCGGACATATTTTAGTGCCTACATATTTTTAGATTTCACCATAAATTTATTATCAGTAAGACTTACGTAATTTTCCATGAGATCCATAAGTATTATGGACCCTTAGCGAG
The DNA here is from genome assembly GCA_047516705.1 of Candidatus Poribacteria bacterium. Taxonomy (GTDB): domain Bacteria; phylum Poribacteria; class WGA-4E; order WGA-4E; family WGA-3G; genus WGA-3G. Next base: position 287 of record JAKZUG010000089.1, read on the forward strand.
GTTACAAACCTCGCCAGCAAGGAGTGTGCGTAAGTCCTGATGAGGAGATAAGAATATGACTGTCCGGATCGGTATTATTGGTACAGGTGGCATTTCACGTGCGCATCGGAGTACCTATGAAAAAGTAGGTGGTTTCGAGATCGTCGCGGTGTGCGACATCATCAAAAGTAAGGCGAACCAAGCCGCTGAAGAGTGGGGTGTCCCGAAAAAGAACGCCTTTTCAAGTTACAACAAAATGCTTGAAATGGACGAGCTCGATGCAGTGAGTGTCTGCACTTACAATCAAGGACATCGGCGACCGACGGTCGCAGCACTGAACGCCGGTAAACATGTCCTCTGTGAAAAGCCGATGGCGGCGACGCTTCCCGATGCTACCGCGATGGTGCGGGCAGCAAAGGCATCAGGCAAAATCTTACAAATCGGTCTCAATCCGACGTTTAGTCCAAGACTCCAATTTGCAAGAAAGTTGTTTGATGAGGGATTACTCGGCGACATTTACTACTCTGAATCCGCAGGGTGCAGACGGCGCGGGAATCCGGGGCATACGTTCATGTATAAAAAGACAGCGGGTGCCGGTGCGACCGTCGATATTGGTGTCTACAACATGCATGCCTCGCTGTATGCGATGGGGTATCCGAAACCGGTGCGGGTCTCTGCTATCACCGAGGATTACATTTCGCAGCAAGATCCGAGATTTCGCGGTATCATGGACGTTGAAGAGTTCGGTGTCGCGTGGGTGCGGTTTGAAAATGGTGGTGTGATGGTATTCAAAATCTCTTGGGCGGTTCATCAGGATTCGCTCGGTGGCAACTTCTGTCTTGGTAAAAAAGCGGGAATCTCGTTGGATGGACCGGTTGTTTACGCCGATGCGTATGCCGGTGATCTCAAGAAGTTTGTCGAATCGGAGGGATTAACAGGGGAACCCAACCCACCGGAAGGAATGACGACTATTCGGTTCTCAGGATTTCCAGCGGAAGATAACTGGGCGGCACAGATGACGGCGTTCGGCGAAGCCGTTAAAGCGGATGCGCCATCACCGATACCGCCGGAAGGTGTCTTGCTCACGAATGTGATTATGGACGGTATTTTCCGTTCGCATGCAGCTGGGAAAGAGGTTGCAGTGAGAGTGCCAGAGTTTTAATAGCAGTCAGCGGTCAGCAGTCAGCGATTAGCGGTCAGCCAGCAGTAGTTGGTAGGCGGGGTTTGTAACCCCGCCTTTTGCGCGTGTGTGATCTGAACTAAGGCGAGGTTAGAAACCTCGCCAGCGAAGATAGAGAAGGGCAACGCGCTCGCTGGATGCCCGGCGCGGTTGCAAACCGCGCCTACCGGGCCTGGGGGATTACCGATTTAAATACTTAAACTTCATGAAACCTCACCAGCGAAGAAGAGGAAGCCGATGGATTTAGGTGGCGTGTTATGCGAAGTGGATGACGTATATCCATGCCCGTTTTCCGCGGACATCTACCGTCAACCGTTGTCGGGCATTGAGAAAACGCAACCGCTGGAGTTCGTCATCGAGGAGTGTGCGTTGCGAAGTGAGGAGTACTATCCTCCCTCTCGGTTTTAGGACGCGTGCATATTCTTTAAGGCATCGCCGGTATAGATTTGTAAGCTGCGGAATATTACCGGTAGTTTCACCGAACGGCAGGTTACATACGATTTTATCGACTGTATTTGATTGCAGTGGCAAGTCGCGTGCGTCCCAATGGAAGAATTGGCGTGGTTGGTGTTGCCTGCCGAAATTTGTTAGGGTAGCGTCTAATGCGTCTGTGGAGACATCGCCACCGATAAGGTAATCGTAACGATTCGTAAGTGCCCGCTCCAACAGGATGGTGCCAGCACCGCACATCGCGTCTAAAAAAACATCGTTCGGATGCGGTCGTGAGAGGCGTACCATACTATAAGCCAACGTAGGTTTGAGGGATGCGGGGATATGCGCGTGTTTGTAGGGACGCTGTGCCATATCGTTGCCTGAGAGTCTGACGCTGATATAGCCGTCGTCCCCATGGACTTCTGCCCAAACATCTAAAGCCGAGTCCGCCGGTGTCAGATACCAGCCGCGCTTCAATAATGCCTGTTCCACGACACGCTGGAGGTCAATTCGTCGGAAGTTGCGTTTGCCTGAAAGTCGGCTCGTTACTCGAAACGGCATCCGCTTGTGCACACGGAGATCCATCTGCCGACAGCATTCAAGTGTCTCTTTGAAATTGAAGCGTGCGAGTGAACCGCTCAGTGCCGCTAAGGAGCTGCGTGAACGTGTCATCTTTGGTATCTGCTTCAAGATCAAAAAGAGGTGTTCAGCAGTGCGTAGGGATAGGAGATCTCGTGGATCGCCGGTGTATTGGAAGATAAGTCGCTGTGGTTTGCGTTCAAGGATTTTGAGATGCCCTGTATCGCCAAAACGTTCTGATAATTCCTCGCGCGCGAGGTTTTCTAACCCCGCGCTTACGGTGATTGCGTAAAGCATATTTTTCTTTCGATGGCTATCAGCCATCAGTAGTCAGCAGTCGGTAGTCCGGGTTTAATAAAGAATTAGGTAATAGACGGGCAATGAATGGTTTCCCTACTACAAACGGCACTGCTTGTATTAGTGTTATTTATAGCACGTTTGGAAATTACTGGATGATAGTAAAGCCTATAAAATTACCTACTAAATTGTAGTTGGCGAGGTTACGATGCCTATATTGCCCGGCGCGGTTGCAAACCGCGCCTACCGGGTCTGGGTCGTAAATCGTCCCTACTGCAGAGAAGAAGGTTCGGGCCAGTTCAGATGGCGGTGCAAGAACCGGAAAGTGCCAGCGGAATTAATCTGATGCCCGCCATCAAAGAATTCTATCTCTGTTCTATCAGCAATGCCCAATCGAACATAAAGCCTTCGGATGACTGCGAACTCGTGTGCGACCCATTCATCGGGCGCGACACCATCGTCGTGTCCACGCTCGACCATAAACGGACGCGGCGCAATTAGCCCCGCCATCTCGCCGTAGTTGAACGTGTTGCCTAAATCGAACTCCGGCATCTCATATTCACCTGTGAACATATAACTGTATCGGGAATCGAAGGTGGCATTTTTGACGATCCACTCGTTGAAATCAGCGGAACAGATTGAGCAGGCGTACCGATCCAGCAGTGCGGGGACACGCATCGCTGTCTTTCCACCATAAGATAATCCATAAAATCCGAGTCGATCCGCATCAACAAAAGGCAGTTCTGCCAACCAATCGAGCGTCCGTTCATGTTGGCGAATGATCAACGAAAAAAGCGACCATTTTATCGGATTCGCCTTACGTTGGATGACGCGGAAGGCATCTTGACCGATATACGGATTCTGTGGCGCGTAGGTGATAAACCCTCTATCCGCCAACTGTGCGGCGTAGGAGTGATAGACAGACGCTATCCTCGGATCAGCGGTATCCTGCGGTCTCCCCTCTAAACCGTGCTGACAAACAACAACGGGTCGCTGTTCGCCGGGCTGCAGGTCGTTCGGTAGGAGCAAAATGCCATAAGCGAAAACATCTTTCCAGACATCAAGGACGACCTCGTAGCCTTTCCAATTAGGTTCATCATAGATCAACCGAGTCCTTGGATTGGCAGGGACATCGGGGGGTGGACACCTCCCGATAACGTCATCCCAGAAATAGGTTTTGGCATCTTTACATGTCTCCTCCCACTGTGTAAGCGAAGAGGTATCTGTCTTCTCCCAGAAGAACTGCTGCCGTCGTGACGCTGCTTCCCGTAAAAAGCGTTGGGTCAGATTAACCAGTTGCATAAACTGTCGTTTTTGCCGCGCCTCATAGTCAAAATCGTCAATTGCTATTGAAGCGGTAGCGTGGTATCCATCAATATATCCATTTTCAATACCGAGTCCGGCGAGCAGTGCGGTTAACGTCTCTTGAGAACCCGGTAACCTATCCTCAGTAGAGACGAAGTGCAAGGCATCATCACTACCGAGCTGCTGATAAAAGTCGTGTGCACGACTGAATTCTGCCTCGGCGGAATCGACGGATGGTGAGACGAGTTGTCCGGGAGCAGCACCGCCGCGTCCATCACGCAGTGGTGGGGGTCCGGCGACTTCAGGTCCACTGCTTGCTTCAATAATCAACGGACGTGGTGCGATGAGACTCGCAATCTCGGCATCGCCAAATTCGTGTAGCAGTCCCCATACATTCCGGTAGATCGGTTCCCGCCACACCTCCTGTCGCGATTGGAAATATCCGCTGACAGCCGTCGCCTGAATACGTGTATCGACCGCCGCGCTGTGGAGCGCAATCAGTCCACCTTCACCGTAGCCGATAACACCGATCGGTACGTCTGAGAGAGACATCCAGTCAACTAACGATAGGACCTTCTGCACCTCATATCCGATGATATGCCTTCCGAGTTGATACGCCATCCGATAGATGAACTCGCGGTGCGGTTGATTCGTCATTGCGCCGAGGGTCGGGTTGCCGGAATAGGTATCGGCACGGTTAATGAGAAGCGGTACGACGACACGACACCCTGCCTTCGCCAAACGTCTCGCAAACTGGGCATTCGCAGGTAAATCGTCTGTTGCCCCCGCTATCATCTCCGGGGTCCAGTCGGCATCGGGGAGCGCGACGACCTGTGCGATCATTGGGATGTTGTGCACCGGTTCCAAGAGCAGCCCCTCACCCTCTACCTCGTCAAACACCTGCCAACGGACGCGGGATACGGTGTAATTCTCATCTGCTGCGATCTGCGTAGCATCTTTTGTCGTGGCGACGTAGTTCAGCACCTCAATCGGCAGCCGTTCATCAAGGCACCCGATCTGCTTTTTCAGTCTCTCCCGATTCGGTTCCACGGATTCGGCGTAGGCTTCGTGAGAACTATAGTCACGATGCCACAACGTCTCCCGTTTTTCAAGGGAATCCGCCACCGCGTTGGTAACATAACCGTCAAGCACCTCAACCATCTGTGCGGCGAGGTCTCCTTCCGTTGTCAGCGGGTTTGTTCCGTGTAATGCTTGTGCCGTGTTGTTTGACATACGAACTCCTTTGTGGGATAGCTGTTAGCTATCAGCCGTCAGCCATCAGTATCTCGCTGTTAAGAGTTTCCATTTCTTGATAAAGGTAAAATGTTTACTTATAGCAGCCCGCAAACTCTCACTGCGAGGCAAGTTTGCGGCACGAAAGCACCGCGAATAATAAATCACTTTCAAATAACGCCGTCTTGTTTCAACTTTTCTACTTCGTCTGGAGACATTTTCAATACACCGGTCAGGATTTCGGTTGTGTGTTCACCGAGGCTCGGTGCGGGTGCGTCCACGTTCCCCGGTGTTTCCGATAGTTTGATCGGCACACCCGGCACCTCAACTTCACCTGTAATATGGTGTGTGACACGGGTAATCATCTCTCGCGCTTGCACCTGCGGATGGCTCACCACTTTGTCCATCGTATTGATGGGACCGCACGGCACACCGATCTTTCCGAGTGTGTCAATCCAGTCATCAGTTGCCCGTTGGGACATAATGTCCGAAAGTATAGGAAACAATTCAGCATGATTTTCCGTCCGATCGGCGTTTGTTCGGAAGCGTTCATCCGAGATGAGATCCTGCCGATTAACATGCTCACAAAATTTTGCCCAGAGGGTATCGTTTCCGAGTGCGATGATAACGTGTCCATCCGCAGAGGCAAATGCCTCAAACGGTGTAATCGCAGGGTGTCTTGCACCAAGAGGTTTCGGTGCCTCGCCTGTAGCGAAATAACGGACAACAGCGTTTTCTAAGACAGCGACAAGACTATCTAACATCGCTACATCGACAAACTGACCCTTTCCTGTTTGGTTGCGGTGGTGTAGCGCAGAGAGAACACCGATTGTCGTGAAGAGGGCTGCGGTAATGTCGCTGATAGAGGTGCCGACACGTACTGGTGGTCCGTCGGGTTCACCCGTGATACTGATGATGCCACCCATGCCTTGGATAATCATGTCGTAAGCACCTTGTTGTGCATAGGGACCGGTTTGTCCGAAACCTGAACACGCGGCGTAGATGAGCGACGGATGCTCGGTTCTCAGCGTGTCGTAATCCAACCCCAATTTTTTCATCGTTCCAGGTCGGAAATTCTCCACGACAATATCGGTATGTGCTAACAACTGCTTGAATATTGACTGTCCACGTTCAGTTTTAAGGTTGAGCGTGATGCTCCGTTTCCCGCGATTCACGCTCATGAAATAGAGGCTAACCCCATTTTTGAAGGGACCGAAATTCCGGGATTCGTCCCCCGTGCCGGGCTGCTCAATCTTGATTACCTCTGCGCCGAGGTCGCCGAGTAGCATTGTTGCGTAGGGACCGGCGAGGACTCGTGTCAAATCTAAGACCTTTATGCCGTCCAGTGGACCTGGCATTTGTCGTTTCTCCTGTATAATTTTCAGCAGGCGCGATTAAATGACGTTTGAAAAGGAATCGCGAGCACAGCTCGCTCCTACAAAATAGGAGGTTATTGTCCAGATAATAGTTTGGTTTCCTTGTTCGTCTTGGAAGCAACCCCCTAAATCCCCTTTATCAGAGGACTTTGCGTATATCCGTACCATTGAAAAGGAATCGCGAGCACAGCTCGCTCCTACAAAATAGGAGGTTATTGTCCAGATAATGGTTTGGTTTCCTTGTTCGTTTTAGAAGCAACCCCCTAAATCCCCCTTATCAGGGGGACTTTGCGTATATCCGTACCATTAAGTTAGGCAACACCGCCCAAAATAGAAAGTACTTACAGTTCTTCGCCAACGATGAGACGATACGCCTCCCGGTATTTCTCGCTTGTCTTGGAGATAACATTCTCCGGTAACTCCGGGGCAGGCGGCTGCTTGTTCCATCCGATCTCGGAGAGGTAGTCCCTGACGAACTGTTTATCGAAACTCTGCTGCGGTTTACCGGGTTCGTAGAGGTCAGCGGGCCAGAAACGGGAAGAGTCTGGTGTAAAGACTTCATCAATGACAATCAGTTTTCCATCGTGTTGTCCGAATTCAAACTTGGTATCACAAAGGATAATCCCGGCACTTTCGGCGTGTTGACTGGCAGCGTTGAAGAGTGCGAAGCTAACATCAATCAGTTGATCCGTCAGTTCGCTGCCGACTTGGCTGCGCATCTCATCAATGGAGATGGGTTCGTCATGCTCGCCTTGTTCCGCCTTAGTCGTCGGTGTGAACAGGAGTTCTGGGAGCTGATCAGATTCGCGCAGTCCAGAGGGGAGTTTCTGCCCACAGATTTCTCCTGTTTTCTGATATGAGGACCAACCGGAACCGGCGAGATAGCAGCGGACGACGCATTCAACATCAACGCGATCCGCTTTTCGGACAAGCATGGAGCGTCCCTTTAACAGTTCCGCATCAGGCTGCAATGCATCGGGATAATCTTCAACTTCTGTCGTAATCAGATGATTATCGGCAACGGATCCGGTGTAGTTGAACCAGAATTTGGAGAGACCGGTTAAGACCTTCCCCTTATCTGGGATACCGTTCGGTAAAACGACATCGAAAGCGGATATCCGATCAGTGGATACGATCAAGAGTTCATCACCGAGGTCATAAAGGTCGCGCACCTTACCGCTGTGGGTAGGGGTTAAATTGGTTAATTTTGTAGATGTAATAACGTTTTGAGACATATTTTCTCCTTCGGAAGCAGTCAGCGATCAGCAGTCAGTTTTCTGTCTCCCTTTATTCTTTTATAGTAAAATCTACAATTACTTGGACATTATGGATAGGCGGGGTTA
>JAKZUG010000090.1:0-28922 GCA_047516705.1 Candidatus Poribacteria bacterium
AGAAACGCACGTAATAGTTGAAACGCACGCCGTTCCTCCGCAAGGAATAATTAAAAACCCGAAAGGAATAATTAAAATATGCCGAGTCAATTTTTAACCGTCGCGTTGGAAGCGGCGAAAAACGCTGAAGAAATCATCACCGCTTACTACACCGGCGATGCGATGAAGGTCGAAATGAAAGCCGACGAGACACCGGTCACACTTGCAGATACCGGCGCGGAAAAAGCCATCCGAGAAACCATCAAACAGGCGTTTCCAGACCATGGATTTTTAGGGGAAGAATACGGAATAGAAAAAGGTGATTCACCATACCTCTGGATTATCGACCCGATCGATGCAACAAAAAATTACATCCGCAAAATCCCGATCTTCGGCACACAGATTGCCCTGATGAAAGGCGAGGAGCTTATCCTCGGCGTTTCCAATGCACCGCTCTTAAACGAACTCCTCTATGCGGAAGCAGGGGGTGGTGCTTTTCTGAATGGCGAACCGATAACGGTTTCCAGTGTGGCACACCCCAAAGACGCAATGGTATGCCACGGCGGACTAAAGTGGTTTGTAGAAAAAGGCACTTTCCCCGGTATCTACAATCTCATCAACGACGCTGCACGCACGAGAGGATTTGGCGATTTTTACATGTACCACCTCGTGGCTTCTGCGAGAGTGGATGCCGTTGTTGAAGCGGCGATTAGTGTTTGGGACATCGCCGCCATCACTGTTATCGTGCAAGAAGCCGGTGGAAAGGTAACAGATATACAAGGACAAACCATCACTAAAGATACCGCGTCTCTCATAGCAACAAATGGAGTCCTGCATAATACCGTATTGGACTATTTTAAAAATGCCTGATGCCAGACTTTTGATAAATTCATGTCCTTATTAGTAGTACTTGGCAACCTACTACCAAAAGGGTCTCGTTCGTGCAAGTCCGCCCCAATCAATTTCAGGACCATAGGACAATAACATTTCCACCTTTTCCGTCGGTTGAAGTGCGGAACCGAGGGAACGGAGCGGATGTTCATATCTACTGCCTTCAGCGGTCTTCCATGCGCGCGGTGCTGGAATTGCGGCTTGCACTGATGCGATAACCGCCATCGGATCTTCATCTGGCACCATCGGGTCACGCACCAAGCCTTGCGGATGGTATTTTGAGGGTTCATCCCATTTTGCATAGCCGATGATGTTTGCCCGGCGACGCAAGACACGGTACTGCTTCATATTATACTGATGCACCTCGGGGTACTGAGGATTCCAATAAACAGGAAAATTCTGACCTGCCCATCTCTTTTTAATTTCATGCAAGCTATCGAAATCTTCAGGGTTCACCTCCGTCTATTTGAGTTGAGAAGAATTCGGACGCGGTGAGAGTTCCGTTCGTAACTCTCTGGTAACTTCCTGATATCCGACTCCCTGATATAATTGATAAGTCTCTTTTGTGTTTGTACCAAGAATACTTCCTCAATAACCTTTCCGCTCAAGATATGGATTCAGTTCCTGCATCAATCGGGTTGCGATACCTTGACGGCGCATATCTGGGGCAACATACATAACTGTTACCATCCCAAAATCTTGGGGCTGCCCCTCAAAATAGACATAAGTTTCTGAACCGAAAACATGTCCAACAACCCTTTCATTAACGAGTGCCAAACGGACCCCTTCTGGTTCAAGGTATCCGTCAAACTTCTTTTCGTAGTAGTCTCTGCTGACCGTGAAGGGTTCTGCTGACAACAACTCCAAAATTGCGTCATCGTCCCCGGGCTGCCAGTGTCTGTAAGTAACTGTATTACGCATGTGTCTCCTCTAATTTTTCACGATAGATATATTTTCGCTAACCACCTATCAAATGTTACCACCAAGCCGTCCGATGGTATCCCGTCAAATCAATTTCCTGACCAAAGGGTAAAAGCATCAAGACCCATGCTGTAGGTTCAAATGTACAACCGCATGAATGAAGCGGTGCTTCATACCTCCCTCCCTTGGCTGTTTCCCAAGTGCGGATTGCCGGTATTGCCGCCTGGACTGATGCAATAACTTCCATCGGGTCTAAATCTGGCACTATTGGATCACGAATTAATCCATGGGGACGATGTTCTGACGGTTCATCCCATCTTGAATAACCGACAATATTTTGACCCTGACGTAACACTCGGTACCCGCTCATATTGTACTGATGCACTTTAATGAATGCACGTTTTTTGACGATGTTTTGCCGAACCCACTCGACTGGAAAATTGCGTTTTGCCCATCTTTCATCTAATTGAGGAAAGGCACTTAAGTCTTGTTGATTCACCTCAGTCCATTTAAGTTGTGATGAACTCGGATTTTGTGGAAGTTGTGTTCGCAAATCTCGCGTTAACAACTGATATCCGACTTTCTGATACAACCGAATAGCTGCTTCTTCATCTGTATCAAGAATACTTCCACGATACCCTTTTCGCTTGAAATGCGAATGCAGTTCGTGCATCAAATGGGTTGCGATGCCTTGCTGACGCATGTCCGGGGCAACAAAGACATATGATACCAGCCCGAATATCTGAATTTTTCTCTCAATGCACAAAGGAAGAGGTTCACCAAGTACGTGCCCTACGACCCTGTCGTTGCGTAGTGCTAAACGAATCGCTTCTGCATCAATATCAACATGCCAATCCTCAAACTTCGTGCGATAGGAATCTTCGTGGACTTGTTCGGCAGGCACCAACAGCTCCAGAATAGCGTCATCGTCCCCGGGCTGCCAATGTCTGTAAATGATTTTATGACTCATACGTCTTCCTTGGGAACGAAATAGTTTACTCGCCTAATACACAAAAAGGGATGCACTTTTCTGGAATTACCAGAACCGAAACCTCTATATGTCGATCAGGGCTATTTAGTTTTCGGTCTTTTAGCCGTTTTGGTTGGAAAGTCGCGATTCGGAGATCGCTCCTACAGGGGTATGTTGAGGTTTAGGGTTCACTTTTATCGGAGAACTGAATGACCCTGTATGTCGATATGATTTTCTTGATTATTTCGATGAGATATATTATACTACATAGCATAGCCTTATAAGGGCGACATGTTTGTTAGAAGGAGAAACTCAAAATGCATCTCGACTTTCAGGACGTGCTGGATCTGTCTTATGTGGTTGACGAAAATAGCCCGCGCGAATTGCCGATCGATCCTGTCCGAATCTACGATCAGGCAACGTTAGAGGAAGATGGCTACTTTGAAAGCCGCGTTGACATGTCCGGGCACTGCTCCACACACATCGATGCCTCTTGTTTGATGTATCCAGAGGGATTTACCGTCGCCGAAATTCCGAAGGAGAAACTGATGGGACCCGCGGTCTTGGTGGACTTTTCCGCGATTAAGAAACCGAACGATGCTGTGACTGCTGAAGACATTAAGGCGTGGATAGCCGAAAACGGGGAGATTCCTGAAGGCAGTATCGTCTTTATGCGAACGGGGATGGACAGATTCGTCTACCAAGATAACTTCAACCGAGAGTGGATCGGCTTTAGTGAGGATGCTGCCGAACTGCTTGTTGAGAAAGGCATAAAGGTCATCGGGACAGATGCCTGTAGTATCGACTCAGTAGCTGGACATCCACCGTTGCACGACGGTTTACCCCCGGCGCATCTCGTTTTCCTTGGAGCCGGTATCCCGCACGTTGAAGATCTGTGCAATTTGAGTCAACTCCCGACGCATTTCTACGTGGTCATCGCGCCACTAAAGTTGGCACGGAGTTCCGGGGCACCGACGCGTGTGTTCGCGTTCGTATAAGTATCCTAAAGATGTACCTCTCTCCTGCAAATAGGGTGTGGTTCTGCAACCTCGTCTGATCTGAGAAAAATGCTATCCAATATCCCTAAACCGATCTTAAACCTGTTATATGAAATCGGTGAAGTTGGTGGAAAAGCCTCCTACCTCGTCGGCGGATTTGTCCGTGACCTCCTCCTCAAACGACCGAGCCTCGATATCGATATCGTTGTAGAAGGAGACGGAATCCAAGTTGCAAAAACGATGTGTGACCGGTGGAACGGGACATTGGAGGCGCATCCGCAATTCGGCACTGCAACCGTCACACCTGAGAATATTGACCTGCCCAGAGTGGATTTTGTCACCGCACGTCGTGAAACTTATCAAGGCGCAGGCACGTTACCTATAGTGCAACGCGGGAGTATCACTGACGATCTGTACCGACGAGATTTTTCAATCAACGCGCTTGCGATGCGCTTAGACATAAAAGCATTCGGCACTATCGTTGATAAGACAGGTGGACAGGAAGACCTTGAAGCAGGCATCATTCGGGTACTCCACAATCGGAGTTTCATAGACGATCCGACGCGTATCTTCCGTGCGGCTCGGTATGCTGGACGCTACGGATTTCAGATCGCTGAAACTGATGAGGCTCTGATTCGGGAGGCACTCTCGGTATTGACACAACTGAGTGGTGAACGGATACGCAACGAAATTGACAGGGTACTTCTTGAGAAGAATGCGCCTGAGATTGTAGAGCACCTCACACGACTCGACGTATGGAAAGCTGCCTTCGCAGCGTGGAATATATCGATTCCTTTCACCTACGATTATAAGAAGGCAGGAGAGGCAATAACTTGGGCATCCGTACATCTCTCAGATGAAGCATTTCAGCCAGAACGGGTACGCTGGATGACATTCCTCGGCACTAATATGCCAATATACCAAATTGAAGCAATAAGTTTCAGACTGGTATTAGAGCATCAACTCCAACGACTGGTAAGCCGTGCACAGGCAATGAAACGCAACGTCTCGCTTGAAAAGGTGACAGATTCTGCCTTTGAAAAACTTGGATTCCCGTTGTCAGAGCACACCTCTGTTGAACACCAAAATGGGATGTGGTGCATTGTTGATACAGATAACATGAAAACTTATGTATGTGGAGACGGAAATCTCTATGAGGTGCAAACACCACTCACTGCTTATAAACAGTTGGAACAGACACTTACATTATTAAAAGAAACAGCAAAGCCGAGCGAGGTTTATCAATCGCTAAAACCGTATCCGATTGAAGCATTAGCACTCAGTTATGTAGATGCAACCGTGCCGGAATGGAAACGTAAAAAAATAAGAGACTACCTTCTTGTTCTTCGCAAGGTTCAACCCTTTATAACAGGAAAAGATTTGATCGCGTTTGGAGCAAAGCCGGGGAAATCTTTTGAAACTCAACTGTGGAAACTGTTCGCCGCACAGTTAGACGGAGAAATTAGAAAAAAAGAGGAGGCATATTCCCGCTTACGGACTTTTATATAGCAAGATTTGGCTTGCAAGCGGTGCCAAATACATAATGGCTAATTTCGATCCTTTTGCAGCAATTCTCATAGTTACACAGTTCATTATTCTGCTAACCTTTCATGAGTGGGCACACGCTAAATCCGCGGATATGTTAGGTGATTCAACAGCGCGCGATTTAGGACGGATGTCGCTGAATCCAGGTGTCCATATTGATATGATTGGGACAATAATACTTCCTCTGCTCGCATCTTTTTTTGGAGGTGCCTTTTTTGGGTGGGCAAAGCCGGTCCCCGTAAACCCATACAACCTTAAAAACTGGAGACGCGACTTAATGATAATCGCGGGGGCAGGACCTATCATGAATATCATCCTGGCTTTCGTGATCTTGGCAGTGCTTAGGTTAATTATAGAATTTACGCCTTTTAATCCGACTGAATCTAAACTGCATGTTCAAATTAGCAGGCAAATAATTTTCATGGCACGTATTAGTGTCATTCTCGCGGCGTTTAATATGATCCCTCTTTTTCCGTTAGACGGGTTTAGTGTTGTGAGAGGCTTGCTGCCGGAACGGATGGCACGCGAATTTGGAAAATTGGAACCCTACGGAATGCCGATTCTGATGTGTCTTATTTTTCTACCGAGCCTACTCGGTATACCAAACTATCTATTCAATTTCTTGGGTGAAATTAGTTATAGCATCTTCAGTCTGATAGCACAAATCGTCGGCTTACGATAAAAAATCCGATTTTCATCGTAAGTCTCAACTTGTGTCTTTTGCTACGTCTACAACGCTGAAAGCACCAAATATGCTAACCGAAACAACTGAAACTCTTGGAAATCAAGATGCAGAAATCACATCTACTCCAACAGCACCGATCTACTCGGTCAAGTTAGAAGGCTTTGAGGGCCCCCTTGATCTGCTCCTCCATCTGATTCAGAAAGAGGAGCTGAATATCTACGATATTCAGATCGCGCAAATCACTGACCGCTACCTGGAATATGTCAATTTAATGGAGCAGCTGGATTTAGACGTGGCATCCGAATTTTTGGTGATGGCAGCGACGCTTCTGCATATTAAATCGCAGAGCATCCTTCCACAACTCACCCTAAACGCTAAGCACCCGATCGGCGACCAAGAGCAACTCGTTAAACAACTGTTAGAATACAAACGGTTCAAAGAGGCTGCCGATGTCTTGGATGTTTACGCCGAGCGACAGACATGGATCTACAGTAGAAGTCCTAAGCTGCACGCCGATTTAGATGGCACGCGTGCATTCGAGATTAGAGCCACCTTATTTGATCTGCTCACTGCTTTCAAGACTGTGAGTGACCGCGTTGCGGAAGTAGATTCTGAAGAGTTCTACGAGACAATTGAAGAAGAAACAATCACCGTCGAAGACAAAATCGCCTTTATTGAGAGGCATTTGGAGGTTGCGGACCAATTGCTATTCGATGAACTGTTTCTGTTATCCTCAAGTAAAACGGATCGCATTGTTACATTCCTTGCCATTTTAGAACTGATTCGGATCGGAAAAATCGTCACCGTTCAAACTGACCATTTCGAGAGTATCTATATTGTTAAACAGGAGCAGCCTGATCGTGAGATCGCGCCACCTCCGACCGTAGAAACCCCTCGTTCAGAAGAACGAGGGGTTTAGGAACTTTGCTTATGGATTCTGAAAACCTTACCACTGTCTCTCTGATAGAAGAAATAGATCTGATGCCAGATCATAAACTTAAGTCAATTTTGGAAGCGATTCTGTTTGCTGCAAGTGAACCGATTTCGGTGAAACAGTTTCAAGACGCGCTGCCTGGGTTAGACAAACGTGTTATTCGGAGAGGACTCACCGAACTCCGCGATGCCTATCAAGAGATGGATCGAAGTTTCCACCTCATTGAAATCGCGAGCGGGTATCAAATTTGCACGCGTCCTGAATATGCGGAGTGGATTCAGAAGTTTTATACGCGACAGGTTCGCGTCAAACTGTCTCCGTCAGCACTTGAGACGCTCGCAATCGTAGCATACAAGCAGCCTATCACACGTGCAGATGTCGCAGCGATCCGCGGCGTAAACAGTGACAGCGTCCTCAACTCGCTCGTAGAGAAAGGGCTTGTGCGCATCGCTGGCAGAAAAGAGGGTCGCTCCCTTCTCTTCTCAACCACGGACGATTTCCTTCAGCAATTCGGGTTGAAAGATGCCACTGACTTGCCATCACTTGATGAGATTGATGAACTCCTTAGCATACCAAATGGAAGCGAGCCTGCCCAACCGGTCCTTCCAGCCGTCACGGAGGAAAGCACAGAGTAATGAACTACGATGCATGGTTCCAGTGTAGTGAAGGGTGTGATGAAACTTATCCACTCACAGAGGTTATCTACCGGTGCAAAAATTGTGATGGGCTGTTAGAGGTTCAGCACAACGTAGACGTGCTGAAACAGCGTAGTGCTGCTGATTGGAAATTCCTCTTTGAGGAGCGTCACAGGCGTACACAATACCCTTATGGTAGTGGCGTTTGGGGGAAAAAGGAACTCGTTTGCCCTACTATTTCTGATGATAACATCATCTCTATGTACGAGGGTGGCACGAATCTGTTCTGGGCAGAACGTTTCGGCGAGCAGCTGGGTTTGCACGATCTGTGGATTAAGCAGTGCGGCAACAGTCACACCGGCTCTTTTAAAGACCTCGGTATGACTGTCTTAGTCTCAATGGTTAATCAGATTATGGCTGAGTCTGGAGACATCCGCGCTGTTATGTGTGCGTCCACCGGTGACACCTCCGCCGCTCTGGCTGCTTATGCATCAGCGGCTGGCATTCCGGCAATTATCCTCTTACCGAAAGCAAAGGTTACGCGTGAACAACTCATTCAACCTATTGCTAACGGTGCACTGACGCTATCGCTTGAGACAGATTTCGATGGATGTATGGAGATCGTCCAAAAACTTGCTGCACGGAAAGATTTTTATCTCGCCAATTCTATTAATTCTCTCCGCATTGAGGGACAGAAAACAATCAGCATTGAGATCGTGCAGCAGTTTAATTGGAAAGTCCCGGACTGGATAATTATTCCCGGTGGTAACCTCGGCAACGTCTCTGCACTCGGACTCGGTTTTTTAATGATGTACGAACTCGGTATCATTGACAAACTTCCGCGTATCGCTTGTGCGCAAGCGGAACGCGCGAATCCGCTCTACCGAAGTTATCAGACAGGGTTCACAGAGTTCAGTGCGATCACGGCACAATCGACACAAGCAACAGCAATTCAGATCGGGAACCCCGTTTCGGTGCATCGCGCAATCCGGATTTTGAAACGATTTGACGGTATTGTTGACCAAGCGACAGAAGTAGAACTGGCAGACGCTGCAGCGAGAGCAGATAGAACAGGGTTATTCAATTGCCCGCACACGGGTGTAGCATTGGCAGTGCTGATAAAAATGGTCGAGCGCAAACAGATTCAACCCGATGACAGGGTCATCGTCATCTCTACAGCAACTGGTCTCAAATTCCCAGATTTTAAGGTAGTCTATCACAACGTCGCTCCTGGCGAACCTGCCCCTCGCTACCTAAATACCCCGATTGAATTGGAAGCAGACTATGAAGGTATCCTGAAACAGATTGGTGCACATCTTGATGTATAGCACCTGCCTATAGAGATGCAAACTGAATCGTACAGCGATAAAGATTTGCAACAAATCCACAAAATATGGTATAATCTAAATGTTAGCGTATGAAATTCATCAAAATTAATAAGGAATAGGAGTAAATGAATGTCAGAACAGTATCAGCCTAAGCCTGAGCACAAGTTTACCTTTGGATTGTGGACCGTCGGTAACCCAGGACGTGACCCATTTGGTGATGTTGTCAGGCCACCCCTGAAACCTACCTACACAGTCGAAAAACTAAGTGAATTGGGTGCGTATGGCGTCAATTTACACGATAACGACCTCGTCCCATTTGATGCTTCAGCCGCTGAACGCGATAATATTGTTAGCGAATTTAAGAAGGCACTTTCAGATCACGGCATGAAGGTCCCGATGGCGACAACGAACCTATTTTACCATCCTATCTTTAAAGACGGTGCTTTTACCTCCAACGATCCGAAGGTACGCGCATTCGCCATTCAGAAAACATTAAATGCTATTGATCTCGGTGTGGAACTCGGTGCAACGGTTTATGTCTTTTGGGGTGGACGCGAAGGTGCAGAAGTGGATGCCGCTAAGAACGGACCAGATACCCTCAAGTGGAACCGCGAGGCGATGAACTACTTCACGCACTACGTCAAAGACCAAGGGTATGACCTCCGATTCGCGCTCGAGGCAAAGCCGAATGAACCGCGCGGCGACCTCTACCTACCGACGACTGGTCACATGCTTCACTTTATCGAAACGCTTGAACACTCGGAGATGGTCGGTGTTAACCCGGAATTCGCCCATGAAACGATGGCAGGGTTAAGCTTCATCCACGGTGTCGCACAAGCCTACGAATCCGGTAAACTCTTCCACATTGACCTTAATGATCAAAAGATGAGCCGTTTCGACCAAGACTTGCGCTTCGGTTCCGAAAACATCAAAAGTGCGTTCTTCCTTGTGAAATTCCTTGAAGATGTGGGTTGGGATGGCTGCCGCCACTTTGACGCTCATGCCTATCGCACTGAAGATGAAGAAGGCGTTTGGGACTTCGCTGCAGGGTGCATGCGAAGTTACCTGATCTTGAAAGACAAGGCACGCCGTTTCAACGAAGATACGGAAATTCAGGGAATTCTCGCTGAACTGCGAGCTGGTGATGCTGAACTCGAAGCACTCATGACAAGTTACAACGCCGAAAGTGTCGGAAAACTGAGAAAGATAGATTTTGAACCGGACACCATCGCGCAAAAAGGACTCGGATACGAGAAATTGGATCAGCTCACATTTGAGGTATTAACAGGAGTCAGGTAATCTAACGCTCTTTTGAAAAAGTCGGGCTTCGCTTATGAATACACTTATTATTGCGGTTTTGAGTTTTGTCGGCTTCATCGTCGCCTATCATACCTATGGTAAGTGGTTAGCGAGAAAGATCTTCGGATTAGATGCCAATGCAACAGTTCCGAGCCAAGAACTGAAAGATGATGTCGATTACGTTCCGACCAAAAAGGAGATCATTTTTGGACACCACTTCACAAGCATTGCCGGTACAGGTCCGATCGTAGGCCCCGCGATTGCCGTTTTTTGGGGCTGGTTACCAGCGTTGCTGTGGGTTGTCCTCGGTTCAGTCTTTATAGGTGCTGTTCACGACTTTGGCGCGCTTGTCGTCTCTCTGCGTAACCGAGGGCAGAGCGTTGGAGAGGTAGCGGGTAGAATGATTGGACCCCGCGCCAAATTTCTCTTCCTTTTTGTCCTCTTTATAGGCCTGACTATTGTACTTGCCATCTTTGGCTTAGTCATTGCCCTGATTTTCTCCTACTATCCTGAGTCGGTCTTATCCGTGTGGATAGAAATACCGATCGCTATAGCCATCGGTATCTGGATTTACCGCAGAGGTGGTAATATCCTCATCCCCTCAATTATTGCACTCGGTATCATGTATATTTCCATGGCACTCGGTGCGTACCTCTGGCCGATTGATTTAAGTCAAATATTCGGCATTCCGTTATTCGGGCAAACCTATTTGAATGTCGTGGTCATCTGGACGCTGGTGCTTTTTGTCTACTGCTTTATCGCCTCAGTGCTGCCGGTATGGACGCTCCTACAACCTCGTGATTTCATCAATAGCCACGAACTCATATTGGCACTGCTACTATTGCTACTCGGACTCGCCGTAGCAGGTTTGACAGGCAAAGCAGACCTTGTAGCATCCGCACCCGCTATTGCATCAGACATCCCACCCGATGCCCCACCGATTTGGCCCTTCCTCTTTATTACAATTGCGTGTGGTGCTGTTAGTGGCTTCCACTGTATGGTGAGTTCCGGCACATCCAGCAAACAAGTGGAATCTGAAGGCGACGCGCAGTACGTGGGTTACGGTGCGATGCTGCTTGAAGGCGGACTTGCTGTAATCGTTATTCTTGCCTGCTGTGCTGGCATCGGTATGGGGATTTTCAACCGGACTGGTACAGGCGCGAATTACACGTTTGAGCCTGTTGTCACAGCAGAAAGTGCTGTGCCGGTTGTCAATCACGATGCGTGGAAAACCCGTTATGCGACTACCACAACCGTAACAAATGCTGATGGGACGACACGTGTGGTTGGTGGTTGGGCAAGCCACAATCTCAAAGCGAAGGTGAGTGCGTTTGTTGATGGCGGGGGGAATTTTCTTGCGTCTCTCGGCATTCCGCTCAAGATGAGTATTGCAATTATGGCAGTTCTTGTTGCGAGTTTCGCTGCCACAACGCTTGATACCGCGACACGACTTCAACGCTATGTTATTTACGAACTTGCGCAGACGGCTAACATCAAACCACTAACGAATCGCTACATCGCCACTGCGTTCGCGTTGGTGATTGCCGCAGCTGTCGCCTTGCTGCAGGGACCCAGTGGGCCCGGTAGCGGCGGAATGACTCTCTGGCCCCTCTTCGGCGCAACGAATCAACTCCTGGCAGGATTAGCCTTTATGGTGATCGTTTTCTATCTCCTACGCCGTAACAAACCGATCTGGTTCGCGTTCCTCCCAATGGTTGTCATGCTCGTCATGCCCGCTTGGGCAATGCTGCATCAAATGTTCGATCCACAGACTGGGTGGCTCTTTACAGGCAAATATCTACTCTTCGGATTCGGCGTTGTCGTGGAGGCGTTGCAGATATGGATGATCGCTGAAGGTGTCATAGCGTGGCAAAATGCGCGTGGAAATTACCCAGAACTCCCGCCGTTGGAAAGTGTTACCGCCGATTAAAAGGTATAACCATAGACGTTAAAACCTAACGTAGAACTAAACCACCAAATCGCAGGAGAACCTCACAATGAAAAGGACAAACAGACAGCATAGATTAGAACAATTGCGACTCCGCGAGGTAGAAGGGACTTTGACAGAACAAGAGCACGCAGAACTTTTAGCCATCTTCGCTGAGTTAGATGCTGAGGAAGCAGAAGCGTTGAAACCGGCGAAGGAAAAGAGCCAACAGTTGCAGGAAGAGAAAACAGCACTTGAGAAAACCGCTTCGCAATTACAAGATATTGTTACTGAACACAAATATTTCTCCTAAAGATGGAGATAGACTTTTCAAACGCTTTGATGATTCTTTATAGAATTCCTATAAATTTTATTGCCTCACTGGACCGCCTCAATTCATCGGCTCAGCTGAAATATTCTTTTACGGGATTGAGTAATTTTCGGGGTTCTTGTGAATTTTTGATCTGCCTGATAGTCTCTCTAAACTGAATATCCTATTCATCTACAAGGTCTCTTTCGCTCTTTATTACCCCGTTATCCAAGAATTTGAAGTCAAGATTTGAACAATATATTTGTCTCGCGGCAGCATCTATCGTTCTCTTATTGATACAGGCAATAGTCATTTGACCCCCATGTGCAATAGGAGAAAGGTTTTCAGGAGTTGTTGCATATATAGCCATTCGAGGATTTAGCGGCATAATTAATTCAAGGTTCTCTACGGAAAATCCATCTGGCGCAGTCCTATTGGGTAGAACAAGGCCTGCTGGTGTAGTCGTATATGGAGATTGTGGACACAGCATCCTATCCACAATCTTAAATAAGAAGGCCGGACGATCAGAGCATATAAAATCATTCGCACCGTCCTCAGCAATTGCCAAAGACCACAGCATAGTGGAAAAAAGAGGTAACACTACACGATCGAGAGCATCAAACACATGCCCCAAATAATAATCGTCCGAATCCTCAATACTTATAGTATAATTTCCACTTTCGACAAATGCCTTTGCTACCTCATAAGGGATGGGATTTTCTTCGCCACTTTCCTGCATTCGTGATTCATACTCTTCGCGGCTCTCAACCACTGACTGCATCATTTGTCTTGTATTTTCTTGGTCTATGTTGATTAGACTATCCCGAATTTGTGGGTTGTTATACCGTTTCTAATTGAATACCTTTCAATGTGCCTGTAGCATAAACTGTTAGTTTGTGCCACCGTGGTTCCTTTCAGGAAAGTTGGGCATGCGATATTTACTTTCAGAAATGGTATTAGTTGCAAGAATACCAATAAAAACGACTAATACGTCCATATCTCTATTTTGTGGTAATGTTGCGTCCTGTGCTATATTTCTTAGAACCGTTGCAGCTTGTCCTTCAATTTGAGCCAGATGACTTTCAATTTCATCCATAGCGTGCCCTGGTATATTTATTCTATTGAAGTCACCTTGTGATGCTATACGACGAGGTGTGGTAGGAAAACTCCGTCTGTCGATCTTATCAATGACATGAAGTCGTTCACCTTGTAGGTTAGGATCCAAAAATCCTCGCAAATAGAACTGTGGAACGTAATGATGATTTCTCGCTACATTGTTCATAATCAAACTCCTAAAAAATTGCATGTAGGATGCAGCACTTGATAAACATTGAATTTGGACAATATAACACAACAAATGAGTGTAACAAAATTCTCAACGATTTTGCCACTTAAAGCGAATTTTCTAATCCCGAATATCTCAAATGTCCCCTATAGGTTCGGACTTTATTTTCTCCGCGGACCCTGTTTCCCGCTGAATAAGAACCTTCACGATATCCCCAAGTTGCAAAATCAGTAATCGCTTTCGCGTGCATTCTAGTACTTCCTCAAAGATACCCGCATTCTTGAGAAAATCATCAAAGTTACCACCACTATACTTATTCATACTCAGTCCTCCCACTTTGTGGTAGTACGCAAAAAGGCGAGGCACAGGAGCCTCGCCTAATAATGAAAAATGAGACTCTATCAGCCACACCCTACGCAGGAAGCCCCTCAACCGCCTCAAAGAAATCGGCGTTTGATGCGCTAAAGCCGTACTGCTGCTCTACCTCCCGAATTGCGATCTCTGTTGTGAAGAGATTATCGTAGGTATCGGGGAACTCCACACCGGTCGTGGCATCGCGGAGTAGGATAATGTTATAGCCGTACCTTGACATAGATCGGATACCGTAATCCCTGCCCAATACACACCAATTCGTTGCGAAACCGGCGAAGATCAGATGCAAGATACCCCGTTCCTCCATGAGTTCATGCAACTGCTGCCCTGTGGCGATGACAAACTCTTCCGGTTTCACATCAATCGCGGGAGACATAGAAAGTTGCGAGGCGAGTTTATCCCAATGCACACCAATACCCGGCGGCTGACTGCGAGGCCCGCGGTAAACGGCATAGTCCCCCTCTCGACTTCGGAAATCGGAAGGGGGCCACGCCGAAGGTGTTGAAGGTTCAGGCGGTCTGTGCCGTTGGAGTTGTGGATACTGCTCTGCCACCGGTGGCGATGGAGCATGCACGATAGTTAATCCTGCTTGCCGCGCGGCATCTATCACCGGCACAACACATTCAGTCGTTACTTGTGCCGCGCGTTCTATCCAACTTTCGATGAAATGCACATTCCACAGATCAACGAGGACCAAAGCAGTTTCATCAACTGGCAAGGGCATTTCAAATTCACGGTGGATGAACGCCGTTTCAAGACACGGCACATCTGCTGGCGTACTATCCTGAAAGTAGCGGACACGAAAATCTAACGTTTTCATTCGGGCTCCTGAAATAGCGATTCGTTTAGTTCAGCATTCAACGTGACACTCTTCACTCGACTTTCAGAAAAGAGCTGACCCTCCACATTCTGAACCGTATGGTACGCTATTTTAATACCATCAACATCGCGGTAATCGTCCATGAAGGTCTCTCGGTTAGCAGTGACACCTTGGGAAGTCTCACGATAGGCATATTTCATGACATAGTGCGTCTCATCACTAATAAACAACCTCAACATTTCACCAGATGGCTGTGGAATCAACAGAATAGACGCAAGTTTGCCTTGCACGTCCTCTGTACCCGCATATTGGATTGGAATATCGTTTTGCGAGAGGTTCGTCAAGAGCCACACGGTCTCCCGGAAAATACTATCCTTGAAAGAGGCAGCCATTTGCGGTGGAATGGGTTGAACACCCATCGGTGTCATCACATACGCGGCGGAGCCGTCATAGACGTAAGCCACTTCGCCTTGAGGCGTTTTCATCTCCTGCCTAAATTGGTCAGGAAAGAGGTAGTATAACTTAGCATCTATCTGCGTGGGACCTGCCTGTGAATTGGCTGAAATACCTGCTTCCATAACAGCGTTCTTCACCGCTTGCAACTTCTCAAGTCCACCATGCGCCTCAACTGCTGCAGCAAGGATTTCTTTGGCTTTCACCATGTCCGACTCACTCGCTTCTGGGATCGGCTCCGCAGGCGGCGGTTCCGGTTGCTCTATCTTAATCTCGTTCACCTCACCAAATTCATCAAGTGGTCGGTCGAAACTGTCCTTATTACCGACAGCGATAATCGTGAGCGCGTCAGGGTGGAGATACTTTTGTGCGACTGCCTGTACATCTTCCACTGTGACCTTGGCGATATTATCGGTAAAGGTTTCAAGGAAATCTGGGGCATAACCGCGATAGTCAAGAATCATCTGCTGAAAGGCGATTTGCGAGCTGCTCTCAAACTGAAAAACAAACGAATTAATGAGGGAATCTTTGGTGCGCTGCAGCTCAGCCTCTGGAACAGGTGCGTCTCGGAGCCCCTTGACGACATCAATAATGAGCGCGATAGCCTCTACCGTTTTATCGGCACGTGTCTGCGAATAGGCAAACCACTCCCCTGGATTCGTATAGTACGACGTTTGCATCATGCTACCGACCGCATAGGCAAGACCGTGTTTCTCACGCACCTCCATCATAAGACGGGAGGTGAAACCGCCTTCACCGAGAATATCGTTCATGACTCGAAGCGCGAAATAGCCGGGGAAATCGGGTGTGCGCTTGATACCGAGATGCCCGATCAAAATCACTGTCTGATTGAGATCTTTGAAGATATAATTAACGGAAGGATTCCGTGTTTCATCCACTGTTGGAACGTCTGGAAACGCAATATCTGAGGTTTGCCAGCCTTCAAACACCTTTTCAAGTTGCGAGACTAAGGTATTGGTATCAAAATCACCGGTAATAGCGAGCATCATATTGTTGGGATGGAAATATTTCGCATGAAACGCTTTGAGATCGTCAACGGTGATACTTTCTATACCCTCAATTTCAGAATACCATCCGAACGGATGGTCTGTACCATAGAGGAGTGCAGAAAAATTACGCAACGCCACTGGAAAAGGATTATCATTCCTTCGACGGATACCTTCAATCGCCTGTTGTTTGCGAAGTTTCAATTTGTCTTCGCGAAACGCAGGATTCCTGAGTACATCTGCAAAGATTTCTAACCCTTTTTCGATATCTTCTGCGAGTGCCGAAAGGCTAACGCGACCATATTCAAGCGACATACCGACTTCAACGGAAGCCGCCATGGATTCCAATTCCTCATTCAGTGCATCCGGTTCACGCGACACCGTGCCGCCAGTTCGCATGACACCGGCGCATATTGACACCAAGCCTACTTTATCCGCTGGGTCATAGATGTCCCCGGTTTTAATCAAGCCGTTGATGTTGAAAAGCGGCAACTCGTGATCTTCAAGGAGGTAGAGCGTCATCCCATTTGAGAGCACCCGCTTCTCTGGAACTGGGGGTTTAAACTCAATAGGTTCAAAGGTAAGTTCTTCGTGTGGTTTCGCAAATGTAGACGGAATGCACCACACCATGAGGCAAGCAATCAGTGTAGCGATCACAAGCCTAGTAGAGGTTCGTATTTTCATTATTCATTGCCCTCCGCGTCGTCACCGGTAGGGGCTACAGCCTCTTTTTTAACGAGTGTGCCGACGGTACGATTGCTTTTCATGAAATAGGTTTTTGCAACTCTCATGATGTCCTCAGGTGTAATTTTATACATATTCTCGCGCCACTTCAGTATATAGTGCCAGTCGCCAGCGATCCCTTCAAAGAAAGCCAACTGCTGTGCCATTCCGGCGTTTGAGCTGAGATTCCGAATGAAACTGGCATCCACCTGTTTAAGGATGCGTTTAAATTCCTTTTCCGCAACAGGTTCAGTTTTAAGCCTTTCGAGTTCAGCGTAGATTGCCTCTTCAAGATCAACGGTCGTGTGTGGCGAGCGAGGTGCTCCATCTATAACAAAAAGATTGTCGTAGCGCGCCCCCGGATATCCGTTTAACGAGTCAGCAGAGACAGCGATCCCCTCTTCAACGATGTTTTTGTAAAACCGAGAGGTGCGTCCATCGGAAAGGATAGCACTGATCATATCCAGTACATAATCGTCAAAGTGTGGAAGCGTCGGTTTACGATACCCAATCATGAGCTGTGGCTCCGCGTCATATTCGACTTCGATCCGGCGTTCGCCTTCCTGCGGAAGCTCTTCAGTTGTCACTTCATTGGGAAGCGGTTGTGATTGCATATCGCCAAAGTATTTCTCAATAAGCGAAATGGTATTGTCTATGTCAATATTCCCGACAATAATCATGACAGAGTTATTAGGTGCGTAGTGGATATTGAAAAACTCTTCCGCTTTGCGCCGATTGAGCATGGCGATATCTGAGGGCCACCCAATAATCGGCATACCGTAAGGATGCGCAGTAAAGGCAGCGGCGATAAACTGTTCATAGAGTTTGCCGCCCGGACGGGTATCAACACGCAACCGGCGTTCCTCTTTGACAGCTTCGCGTTCGACATAAAATTCACGCAGGACAGCGTTCTTAAGACGGTCAGATTCAAGCATTGCCCACAACTCTAACTTGTTAGATGGCAATTCCACCGTGTAAATCGTGTAGTCAACAGAAGTACCGGCGTTGAATCCTGCGCTACCGTGCTGTGTATAGATTTCAGTATATTCACCGGTGACAATCCACTCCTTCGCGAGTTCCTGTTGTTCTTTGAGAGCCTTTTCCAATTCGGCAACCTTATCAGCATCTGCCCTCGTGCCTTTCGCACGCTCCATGTCGAGCGCATCGCCTATCTGGTCAATTTCGGCAAGCACGATTTTTTCTTGTTCATAGTCCTTTGTGCCGATCGTTTTAGTGCCTTTGAACAGCATGTGTTCCAACATGTGAGCGATACCACGTGTATCGTCCGACTCATCTACCGATCCCGCTTTAAAAAGGATGTATGGCGCGATCGTAGGCGAGGTGTCGCGCTTGATCATCAACAACTTCAGACCGTTCGGAAAAACATGCTCCACTACACGGTCTGCGAGATCCTGTGCCGATGCCATTCCATGTATTGCAACAAGGAACAAGATCAGCAAATAACGTATCTGTTTCATCTATCATATTGCGGCAGTTTTACTCCGAAAATGCCGCTTCCTTTCTACTTAAAAAACCCTCAGTCAAAGACGGGGTTATAGGCTTTTTCGATATAAACTTCAACTGGGAAAAAATTAGATTATAGAACAAATGGGGTAAAGCCTCGATTGAATTATCGAGGCTCCCCACGCTTTACTATTTCTCGAGGTCACCGAGTAACCCGACGAGGGCAAATCTGATGTGTGATGAGAGGGCGGAGTTTTCTGCACGAAGATCTGCACCTTCTTCGTCCGGGTACATGACATGCGCCGCTACTGAGCGTTTTACCCACCGTTCTGCTCGGTCATTGTAAGGAATATATTTTTCTTTCGGTGCCGTGCACGCCGGGCACTCTTCTGGCGGACTATCTGCTTCTTTCCACAAATAACCGCAGGCTGTACAAACAAACATTGTAAAGTCCTTTCTCTGTTCCTCAAGAAGATTAATATTTTAATACTGAATGCGTAAAATAATTAATCCCCGGGAGATCGAAATTATAGATTTTGAAATTACAAACAACTATTGCATTTTAGCAGATTACGCGCTGAGGTGCAAGTATTAAATTGAAAGTCGGACCAACTATGAAATTGTCGGACACTTACCGTTTTGATGACTGTTCTTTCAGTTCGGCGATGCGATCACGTAAGGCAGCGGCTTCCTCATAATCGAGGTCCAGTGCAGCTTTCCGCATCTGTCGCCTCAGGTCCGTAATGATCGCCTCAATATCTTTCGGCTCCATATCTTCAATAACGGCAGGTGGCTGCTCAGACTTCTTAGTATTATACTCGGTTTTCGATTCAGCAATAAGTTCCTGAATCGCCTTTTGAATGGTAGCCGGTGTAATATCGTTATCTACATTATGTTGTAGTTGAATCTCACGACGGCGGCGTGTCTCCTTGATTGCTTCCGCCATCGCCTCTGTAACGTTATCGCCGTACAAGATAACTTCACCATCAACATTCCGCGCAGCACGTCCAGATGTCTGTACAAGAGATCTCACAGACCGGAGAAAACCCGGACGATCAGCATCCAAAATCGCAACAAGAGAGACCTCTGGCAGATCAAGTCCCTCCCGAAGCAGATTGATACCGACTAATACATCAAAGACCCCTTCCCGGAGTTGACGTAGAATGCGAGCACGGTCGAATACGTCAATCTCAGAGTGCATATAGTCGGCACGGACACCCGCTTCGGTTAAGTACTCGGTTAAGTCCTCCGACATCCGTTTTGTGAGCGTTGTAACCAGAACCCGTTGATTGCGCTTAACCCGCTCCTTGATCCTGCCGATGAGATGGTCGATCTGTCCTTTGACTGGATGGATCGTGATTTCGGGATCAATCAATCCTGTTGGACGGATAATCTGCTCGACGATTTGTGCGCTGTTTTCCATTTCATAGGGACCAGGTGTTGCTGAGACAAAGACAACTTGGTTAACACGCGCCTCAACCTCGTCGAAACGGAGGGGGCGGTTGTCCAGCGCGGACGGCAGGCGGAATCCATACTTGACAAGCGTCTCCTTTCGGGTGCGGTCACCACGATACATGCCGCGCAGCTGGGGAATCGTAACGTGGGATTCATCAATAAAGAGCATAAAATCGTCAGGGAAATAGTGCATGAGGCAATAGGGTGGATCCCCCGGTTGCAACCCTGAGAGATGCCGTGAGTAGTTTTCAATACCGGAGCAGTAGCCTACCTCCCGCAACATCTCCAAATCAAAGCGGGTGCGTTGTTCAATGCGTTGTGCCTCCAGCAGTTTATTCTCTTTCTCAAAAGTCAGAATCCAGTCTTGAAGTTCAAGTTCAATATTAATTAATGCTTGATCGAAGATTTCACCATCGGTCATAAAGTGCTTAGCGGGGTAGATTTCAAGGGAGTTACGTTGTGCTATGATTTCGCCTGTCGTGGTATCAATCTCGCTAATGCGATCAATCTCATCGCCAAAAAGTTCAATACGATAGGCGTTCTCACTGTAAGCAGGAAACACCTCAACGACATCGCCACGCGCGCGGAATATGCCTTGCCAGAACTCGACATCGTTACGGACGTACTGAATATCGACCAAAGCGCGCAAGAGCGCATCGCGACGGACAACCTCTCCGACTTCTATCTGAACCCTCTGGTTTTCAAATTCATCTGGTGACCCAAGACCATAAAGACAAGAGACGCTCGCAACAACGATCACATCGCTTCGCGATATCAAGGACGCTGTCGAGGCGAGCCGCATCCGCGTGATCTCAGCGTTAATGCGGACATCCTTTTCAATAAAAGTGTCAGTAGACGGGATGTATGCTTCCGGTTGATAGTACTCGTAATCGCTGACGAAGTAGTGGACAGTGTTATTGGGGAAAAATGTTCGGAATTCATTATAGAGTTGCGCAGCGAGTGTTTTATTGGGTGAGATAACGAGTGTGGGTAACTGGACGTTCTGAATCACATTCGCCATCGTGTAGGTTTTCCCTGAACCCGTCACACCCAGCAGCGTCTGTGCTTTGTCCCCTCGTTGGAGTCCTTCTGTAAGTTTGTCAATCGCTTGCGGTTGGTCGCCTTGGGGTGAGAAATCTGAGATGAGTTCAAATCGCTGTTCACGCAATTCGGGGTCGTCATCTTCTGTGGTATCAGTCTTGGTTAGCAATTCCCAATTCTCTCTCATTTCGGCTTCTTGCTCCTTGTTAGGTTTTCAATGTCTTTGCAATATCTGATCGCAAACAGAATGGACATCAAGACCACAAGAAATTTGTATGGTATGCACTACGTTTTATATAGTATACCTTATTCTGCCAAAAATGTGAAGAGGGATATTCGCCATCTCAGGGCTATTTAGTTTTCGGTTTGCGGCGTTTCTATCGGGGTTCCGTCGCGATTCGGAGATCACTCCTACAGACGGTTTCGCAACATTCAAACATTCCACCTAAAGGAGAACTGAATGGCTCTGCGCTATCTACAGAGTTGTTCAGTTTTCGGTTTTGCGGCGTTTCTATCGGGGTTCCGTCGCGATTCGGAGAGTGCTTCTACAGACGGTTTCGCAGCATTCAAACATTCCACCTAAAGGAGAACTGAATGGCTCTGCGCTATCTATGGAGATTACAAAGCCCTTTCGGTTCCTGTCCTTCAATAAAAGGTTCATTACTAATGTTTTCCTCTGGACATTTATCCGCTCTTTTGAGGAGCCCGCTCTTTTTATCAATCTCGCGAAAGACAATGCCTTCAGGCTCAGGGAACGGTCTTTCAGGCCCGCGTGCCGCATCAATCATAAATCTTGCCCAGATAGGCAGTGCTGCCCACGCTCCCTGTTGATTGTAATTCCGTCGCCTGGGATTCCTTCTATCAAATCCGACCCAAACACCGACAATCAGATCCGTAGTATAACCGACGAACCAAGCATCTACATAACCGTTAGTGGTGCCTGTTTTACCCGCTGCAGGCCGAGTTAGCCCGTCTTTTACCGCTTGCCTACCGGTTCCATTCAGAATCACATTTTCCAAACACGAGGTAATCTGATACGCCACCTTTTCATCTAAGACAGGAGTGCGCTCCACCTGATAATTGTCAGGTGGATAAATAACTTCCCCCGTTGTGTCCAGAATATATTGTATGTGCCTTGGCTTCGTCCGGTACCCTCCGTTTGCGAAGATTCCATACGCGGAGGTTAGCTCAAGAACTGTCATACCGGATGCCCCTAAAGCGAGTGCTGGTTTGGGATCCATCGGACTGTTAATACCCATCCTTTTCGTTAAATCTACGGTGCGATTTATTCCCTCCCGAATCCCATTCTCACCGACAGGTGTCTCCCACACTGCTCTCGCCGTTGGGACGTTAATAGAGCTTGTGAGAATGTCTCGCACATTGACGGCTCCTTTAAATCTTCCCTTCGTATAGTTACCGGGTGCCCACCATTGTCCAGGGAAAGGAACAATTCCCCACTCTTCATCAACAATAACAGTAGCAGGTGTCAATATCGCGGGGTCTTCTAACAAAGCAGCAAAGACAATCGGTTTAAAAGCGGAACCGGGTTGCCGTCTTGCAGTTCCGACAGCGCGATTATAGAAATTAAGCTGATTGC
Source organism: Candidatus Poribacteria bacterium (assembly GCA_047516705.1). GTDB lineage: Bacteria > Poribacteria > WGA-4E > WGA-4E > WGA-3G > WGA-3G. Next base: position 22,640 of record JAKZUG010000090.1, read on the forward strand.
CCGCGATGTGGTAATCTCTACCGCCTACCATCGCTTTAACCTGTCCTGTTTTTGGTTCAAAAGCGATGAAGCCTGCTTGCAAATAACCATCAATTGGGTCAATCCCATTCGGATTCCGTTTATTCATATCATAATCCGGTAGACGGGTGCCCCCGTATTTTTTATCCATATAACGCAAATGATCAGCGACCGCTTTTTCAGCAACAGATTGCATAGACATGTCTATTGTCGTGTAAACCTTCAACCCACCACTGTACAATTTTTCCTTAAGTTCAGGAAGACTGAGGAGTTCATCGTGAACGTATCGAAGGAAATGCGCTCCTTCCTTTAGTGTCGTTTCCATACTGCTTCCGGGCAGATTCTGCGGGAGGAGTGGTGCATTTATACCTGTAAGCCATTCAGATTCACCAGAGATATAGTCCTCCTCTAACATTTGACTGAGTACTATATCACGTCGATTTTTGGCATCTTGTGGATTAAAAAAAGGTGAAAAAGCGCGGGGACCTTTCGGAAGCGCAGCGAGCAATGCACATTCATGGCTGCCCAGTTCGGATACCTCTTTATTAAAATACCCGCGTGCTGCTTGTTGCACGCCGTGAAGCGTTTTGCCACCAAACCTCGACCTCCCTAAGTCTACATGGTTCAGATAACGTTCTAAAATCTCATCCTTAGAAAAAGCCTTCTCAATTCTCACTGCAAGGAGTATTTCTCTGGCTTTCCGGACATAGTCTCTTTTTGACCGCTGTTCAAAAAGGTAAATATTCCGTGCTAATTGTTGCGTCAACGTACTTGTCCCAGCCAAGCGCTTGCCATCCAATAATCTGCCTTTGAATGCGCCAGCGAGACGTATGACATCAACCCCCCAATGCTCATAAAATCGGCGGTCTTCAATAGCAATGAACGCGCCCTGTAATCTACGAGGCATTTGGAGTAACGGAATCAAGCGCCGCGTAGTTCCCTTATCCTGATCAGCGATGTCGGCCATTTTCTCCGGTTCAAGGTAAAAGTTCTGACGTACAGCATTGCCCTCGTTCCGAATAGATACAATCTTTTGGTCTTTCACAGAAACCTGAACGTGTCCGGCTTCCACATCAAGATACGGATATTCAAAGTCCCGTAGATGGATCCGTACTGTACCGTTTTTGTCACCAGCATCCAATGCCTTAGCGTACGCCCCGGGTTGGCTCAATCTCGGAACGATTTCTGCGACCTTCTTATATTCCAATCGCTCCAGTTTATCAAGTAAGAACGCTATTTTATCTGCCTTCTGCACTTCACAGACCGAAGAGTAGACCTCCAGATGCTGCTGCCATGTCTCAACAGCATTATATTCAAGATCATCAAATTTGATGTCACGCACATCTTCCCAACATCCAATCAGCATGCCACCCGCAAATCCGATCCCTGCAAAAACCGGTATAAACGCCAGAATGCACACAACCCAAAATAGGGTCAGCAAAACTTGAAAAAAATGGTATAAAAATTGACGCATTTTGTTTTTTCGCCTCCTGCGCGGTGTTCAACAAAAAAGTGAAAACCAGAGAGTAGAATTCACGGTGTTCTATCATCTATCCCTGCTTTTCGCACCCGCTTAATCGTACAACCGATCGCTCTTGTCTTTTTAGATGCCTTCGGAATATCTTTTCCTGCAATCACTAAATCTAAAGCGTCTTGGAGATAGTGTTTCGTCGGTTCTTTCGGACTATTATCAATTGCCCCAGCATAGCGAAGGACATGTTCCGCATCGAGAAGAAATACTTCTGGCGTTCTTATGGCACCGAAATAATTGGCGATTTTGTTCTCAGGATCTTTTAACACCGGAAATTCAAAACCGTGTTTCTTGCTATACGCTAAAATCTCCTCAACCTTTTCTTGCTTGTTTGAATTGATTCCGATAAACTGCACGTTCTTTTTGTCATAAGCCTTGACTAAGTTAACGATCCGCTCCGCGTAATCAGTTGCTATAGGGCATTGCGTGGCAAGGAATAAGACTACAGTAACGGGTTTTTCCTCACTCAATTTGTACAGGGTGAAATCCGTGCCTTCAGCATCCTTGAGCGTAAAATCTTTGACGACGGTGTCAAGTTTTACCTTTTCTGGTTCTTCCTTCGCGATCACTGTAATTGTCGCTCCGATAGACAAAATCACTGCTACACATACCCATTGGAAAACAGTTAAGGCACGCTGTTTCTTCTCAATGGTTAAGCAATTCTTCGCAAAGAAATATGTGAAAAGATTCAGGTTTCGCATTTTCCAATTTTCCTCTTATTAAGACGTTAATAGCACCATTAGGTTTCAATTTTTTGGCAAAGGCACGCGCTGATATACAATATTATCTTTTTTCTTGCATTCTTAACCTGCATATAATATAATATATACATATAAACTAATCTTTACCATAGGAGATTCCCCATGGCAAAGCTCTTGACCGCTAGACAACGCGAGATCTTTACCTATATTCAACAGCGTATTAAAGAGGGTTACCCACCAACGATCCGTGAAATTGGTGGTAAATTCGGCTTTTCTGAAAAGGCGTCACACGACCATCTCAACGCGCTTGAGAAGAAAAAGTATATTGGACGGGAAGAGGGTAAACCCCGCGCAATTTCCATCTTGAAGGAAGCAGACCCGAAACTCAAAACCAGCAAATGGCTGGAAGGACAGAACTCGAACCCGGTCTTAGCAGAAACAGAGCGGAATATTATCGAAATTCCGATTTTTGGGCGAGTGGCGGCAGGTACACCATTGCTGGCATCACAGAACATCGAAGGCACCCTTCCTATTCCAACGCGTATGGTCAACAATCATGATGAGTGTTTTGCGCTCCGTATCATCGGCTCCAGCATGGTCGGTGCTGGCATCCTTGAAGGCGATTTCGTTATCGTTAGAAGACAAGCAATTGCTGATCCGGGCGATATTGTTGTCGCACTGGTTGAAGACGAAGCAACGGTGAAACGCTTCTACATTGATGGCGAACAGGTCCGATTACAACCTGAAAACCCAGTGATTGAACCGACTATCTTTAATGTTAATGACGTGATAATACTCGGCAAAGTCATTGGGCTTCACCGACAAATGTAGCAAAGCCCTTTACTCCGTGACCTCAATTTGATGGGCAGAACAAAATATCTGCCCACTTCCTTCCAAAAACCCTACGCCGCATCCAAAAAATCTGTCAGTTCATGTAGGTGGGAAAGTTGGACATCTACTACAGATGGATCTTGGCACGTTTTCACTTGATTTCCAACAAGCCATGCTGTCCACATCCCTGCGTTCTTACCACCTACCATGTCTGCGGCGTAGCTATCGCCAACGTAGATAGCATGTGCCGGAGCAACGCCTAATTCCGACAAAGCCGCTTCAAAAATGCGAGCGTCTGGTTTTGCTATCCCCAAAACTGTAGAATCTATGATCGCTTCAAGCAATGGGGTGAGTCCATATTCATCACACCAACCGCGGGTATTTCCAAAGTTATTGCTAATCACAGCAAGCTGATAGGTACCGTGAAGCGTTTCGAGCCATCGCCGATTTTCTGTGAGGCTTTCGGCAGCCCCCGCGCAGAACCACTCGACATACTCATTTTTCATTTTCTCGCTCAAATCCAATCGCTTGTAAATTCCGACTGCAATCGCATCGGCAGTCTCTCGCAACGTACAACGCGCCGCATATTCAGAGGCGACTGCCCCGACCGGTAGCATCGATCCATCTTGATAAGACCATTCATGCGAAGCGTCTCCGAGGGCGAATTCTGTTATTGTCGCTCTATCTGCCTTATCGAACGCTTCACGCGTAATTTCTGGATGCCGCTCGTGGATAAATTGATATGTCCGTTCCAACCAATGGATACCGTTTCCATCTAAAGTTCCGCCGAAATCAAATATTAATGCGCGGATGTCCTTCATTCAGTGTTCCTTTTTGTTTGTAATTCTGACGTTCAGGCGACTGATGCCTTCTGATGTAATTTTATCTCTAACGCTTTTACGACTTCAGCGGGGTCAATTTCCGTCATGCATAGGTGCGGTGCATCCTGTCGATGACACGTCTGTCTGTAGCATGGACGACATACGACGGGTTTCTCAACAATGGTGTGCCCAGTGCCATAAGGTTTATGGCGTACGGGGTCAGTTGGACCGAAGAGTGCTATCGTCGGTGTACCAACTGCAGCGGCGATGTGCATAGGTCCGCTATCACAAGTCAAGCAAACCTCACATCTCTCTAAGAGCGCACCGAGTTGCAAAATTGAGGTCCTTCCAATAAGGTTAATTGCCGGTAGTGAAGCAGGCAAGTCATCTGCGAGTGTCTGCTCTGTAGATGAACCGGTCAATACAATTCTCGCATCTGGGACAAGGTGTTCAATTTGCTGGATAACCTCGGCGAAATTCGCTATATCCCACCGTTTTGTACGCCACGTTGTGCCTAAATTGAGAGCAATAAGCCTGTCGGTCGAAGAAACACCTTCAGTATGCAAGAGGTCTTGGACCACCTGCCGATCAACACTTGTATGCCAAAATTCCAGAAAATCTGGAGCTGTGTTGATATTGAGCAGCTGCAGTACCCGTAAATACCGATGCACCTCATGGACACTTGTATCATCCTTGCAAGATGCAGTTAGCAGCAGACCCCGCCCGCTGACGTTTGTCCCGACACGTATCGGTACCCGCGCCAGGAAGGGTAGCAACCCGTTTCGAAACGATGTAGGATGCAACACAACAGCAACATCAAACGCAGCCTCATGTATCCGACGGACCAATCGCGTTAGGGACCGGTAGCGCCCCCGGTTTTTGGTATCAATGATGCAGGTATCAACATACGGATGCGTTTCCATCAAATCCGCCACGCGCGGCCGCAACAGGAGTGCCAAATTGGATTCGGGATAGGCATGTTTCAAAGCACGTAATGCAGGTGTCAGTAGCACCATGTCGCCGATCCAGCCGCCTGTGTGACACACCAAAATATTTTGCATCATCGCACCAGTGAAAAGACGACAAGATGTCTACCTTAGAAAAAGAACGGATTTGACCAGGCTTTCTTACCGGTTTCGTCTGTTATTTCAACGCGAATGTATTTAACACCTTTCGGAACGCTATATGTCGCCTCAGTCAAGAGTTCACCATCTGCTGGGAGGATTCGTTTGCCACGACTGCACTCTGCTTTAAAGACAATCGATTGCGCTGCTGAACATTTGACAGTTAACTCTCTCTCGTCTAACACCAAATCCATAATTTCTGGACCCAATGTGGAATAAAACGCGCCTGTCCGGAGTGCTTCCATGATGCTATCAAGTGTCAGTTCCTGTGCCTTTACCATAATCCAACCGTGGAAGCAGTCGTGTTCCGTGCCGTGCGCATCATCCGAAGCGATACCGAGAACGGGTCCTCCTCTATCCAGCAGGTCATCCCACGCCTGCTCTGAAAAACCTTTGCCGATACCCATACAGGTGTCGTTGTAGACCTCAACAGCAAAATAACCGCGCAACGGTAGATAATCAGAAATCGTATGCCCACACCAATACGGATGACACAACACGACTTCACCGCCCTGTGCTTTAATTTCGTCAATCACTGCGTTCGGATGCATCTTTGCGCAATTGATTGCTTCGTGGATATTAATCGCCACAAAATGATACGTCGCACCACCGTAAGGGTTTGATGGATGAACCTCACTCCCTGATATTGCCAAAAAATCTGATGTACTGTGAGCACTCACATCGTTAACTTTACGGTGATCTGTTAGCACGAGGAAATCGTAACCTGCCCCACGGTATGCTGCGAACCGATCCGACATGGAAAGCTGCCCATCGGACTCCGTACTATGACTATGTGTATTCCCTCGATACCATTGTCCTGGCTGGTGGAAAGGATTTGCGTTGAACATTGCTGACTCCTTGTTCCGTAATGATATATTCAAGTTATTAGGGGATGCTGATTTATAAATCTATTGGACATATTTTGCCCGACCCTTTCTATTTTAACACACTCGTAATCGGCTTGTCAATAGTTCTTGAGCTATCGGCAGTCAGCAATCAGCCATCAGCAGTTAGCGGTCAGCATGGAGCGAGAGCACACGGACGCTACTCAGAAATTGGAAAAAGGGATGGTTAAATTTCATAGGGAGGAGAAAGGGACTGATGTTTATGCTGTTTGCATCAGGATAGACAAAATTATAGACCTATTCGGATTTCCAACTATTTTAAACTTCATAAGGTTAGGGGTAGATAAGAGATAGGCAATCTCTTATTCTGTCGAAAGTACTAACCTGATAGCAATATTGATGACCTTCAAGC
>JAKZUG010000091.1:0-8354 GCA_047516705.1 Candidatus Poribacteria bacterium
GTGGAAATCAGACTACCTTGAAGAATATGGTTACGTGCACGGATACACAAAGGTTTCAGTGCATGACAAAACACCCGATGAAGCACGCCGGGAAATATACCAAACAATTTGCACCGCCGCGGAAGCTATCGGGACATGGGATGGCGCGCAAGTAGGTTTCACATACCCTGAAATCTCTAACAATACATCCGACGATGTACTTGACTTCCAGATACTCATTTCATACCTTCTTGATGATGATTGTGATCCAAACAACTAAGGAGAACGAATGTAGATAACCTGATGTATAGTAAAACCCGAAAATATGTTGACATTTCAATGAACAGCAATTCCGTAAGTACACTCCTTCGCTGGCGAGGTTTAGGGTTTCCTTACTACGGAAATATGTGTGTTTCTGAAAAGCAGTGTGGTTCGTAGTAACGCAATTCATTGCGCGTTGCGTCCGGTGCCTGATTGTAAAGGGTTGCGCGTGCTGTGCTGCTATACATATATTGCCCCGCTGGGGTTATTTTGGGTATCATCGGATTTGGAGGATGATCAGGGACGGTTAGAAAGCGGTAGGATTAGACGACGGTAAGAAACCTCGCTAGCTGGAAGGGTAGAGGTCTCACTCTTTTATGAGGAGTCATCAGGGGATTGCGTTAGCATGGGTGGATTTCAATAGTTCCTGTCGAGAACGAGATGTTGACATCAAAATGCTCCAAGAAATTCAAGCCTAATAATCCTTTTATTCCCGAATTTCCAGGGAGGTTATGGCATAAAACATCAACATTCCCAACGGTTTCCCCAATCGCGGTCAACTCGCGCACGGTGATAAGTTCTGTGGAGACAGTGCCGCTTGCAGTGAGAAGCTCCCTCTGTTCCTTTGGGTTCGTGAGGTTGTATCCTAAAGCGAGGGCAATCTCTGTAGGAATGATAGTAGTTGTGGCCCCTGTATCTAAAGCCACAACCACATCTCGAAAAACATCTGCATTGATATCGGAGACTGTAACAGGGAGAATAATTAACGGAAGTGTTGAATCAAAGGAGATACGCGCCATTAGAATAGATACCCTACATCCTTCCGCATCCCGCCTGTATAACGTATTGCAGCACTGCCGTTATAGTGCCTTGATGCTTCGTGGATATCAGTCTCGGATTTGCTATGGACTAAGACCCGTCCCGATAGAAGTTCTGTATTTTCGCTGTGTTCGCAATCAACGATAAACAACCATTCATCAGGATATTTCTGTTCCATTTCTTCAGGTGTTAAGCGTTCGTTAGACATTTATTTTTTCTCCTTTGCAAGGGGATATATGTATCAGTGGATCTGCTAAAGTTGATAGCATTATACCGTATTTTGGAGGGGCTTGTCAAATCATTTCAATAATGACCAGTCGGGTTCGTCTTCTGGGTTGCCGAGGGGACCGTGGGCGTTGCGGACGATGCGGCGTTGCAGATCATACCAGTCCGTGTAACTTGTCGCGGGTTGGAGTGTGTCGTTGCGGGCATCCATCAGGTTTGTGAGGGTCGTCTCCATTTCGTCTGCCAGCGATTTCGCTTCGGGTTTATCAATCAGATTGTTCATCTGCAATGGGTCTGCCTCTATATCATACAACACCCGTTTGCCGTCGAACCAGCGTGCGTAACTGTGTGTTTTTGTGCGGACACCGCGCCACTCGTTACCATTGACAAGATAGTCGTAGGTTGCACCGAAGTTCATCGTCAGAACGGCATCCTGCTCAACGGCATCGGTTTCGCCACGCCAAGATGCTGATAGATCGTAGCCTTCGACGGTTCGCGGTGGTTGGATGCCACATAACCTACAGAGGGACGGAAACAGGTCTACGGGTGATGTGAGTGTGTCGCAGGTACGGTTGCCCTCAAAAACACCGGGAAGCCGCATGATGAGTGGTACTTTGATGGATTCTTCGTAAGGTTCCCGCTTCGCCCAGAAGTTGATACCTTGTGCACCGCCCTGTGTGCCATGGTCGGATCCGAAGACGAGCAGCGTGTTTTCGACACGTCCAGTTCTTTCAAGATACGCCATCAGTTCACCGAGCATATCGTCCACCGTTAGCGTCATCGCGAGGTAGTGTCGGTAAATTTTTAACGATTGTTCTTTAACTGCGTCTGGTACGTTCTCTGGTAGTTGGAGTTCGGTAGGCAGCCGGTCGTAGTATTCCTGTGGTGCAAACTCGTAAGGTGTAGAGTGTGCTTGGTGCGGGGAGATGAACAGACAAAACGGTGTATTGTCCTCCATGTCATCCATAAACTGGAAAGCGTATCGGTTTAGCGCGTCGGTTTCGTAACCCTCCCATCTTTCGTTCCGCCAATCGTCGAGATTCACGGTGCCGTTGAAATAGTCGGTATGGAAGTTATAACCGCGCCAGTGTTGGAAGCCGAGACGGTCGCGTCCTTCGGGGACGTAGTCGCGCCCTCCGATTTCTGGGAATGAACCGGTATGGAGATGCCATTTACCGACCCACGCTGTCCGGTAACCGTTTCGGTTGAAAACGTCGCCGAGTCCGATTTCATCGTGCCGGGTTTTGACGAAGTTTATGAAATGTCCTGTCGTCTGCGGATGCCGTCCGGTGAGTAGCATCGAACGATACGGGGTGCAGACGGGCGCGGTGGCGATTGCGTTTGAAAAGACGGTGCCTTCTTGCGCGAGCCGATTGATGTGCGGTGTTTCAATCTGTGTGTCGCCGTAAACGGGCAACGAACACGCTCGAATCTGGTCTGCGAGGAGGTAAACGATGTTCGGTTTGTCCGTCATATTTAGTGTCCAAGTGTTCGGTTAAATGTTCCCAGTGATAATTTTCTGGTTAAATGGCTAGAGTTGATCGAATTCATCTGGTGTTAGGCCTGCGTGACGCAAAATAGTCCGCAACGTTCCAATCCGAACTTCACGGTGATTTGGAACCATCACCGTCCGAACTTCACCTTCACTTTCACGGACAAATTTTACATGACTACCCGTTGATGAATCAGAGTAAACCCTGCCTTTTCGAGTTTGCGTCTAATCTGCCGATAGGGGAGTGGTTTCATCAGAGTTGATGTTAACCTCAAATTTGCGGAGTTTCGGCATCACAGTCGGGCGAGGCGGTTCAAAATAGAGTTCTAACGCCTCTCTGAGATTGTCGACTGCCTCGTCTTCACTTTTGCCTTGGCTGGAAACATCCACCTCTAAGCATTGTGCAATAAACCACTTGTCTTCTTGCGTGATGCTTGCCGTAAAAGTCTGCGTTTCCATTTTCTCTCCCGCGATTTTCGGCTCGCGACACCCTTCATAATTAAGTCTCCTGCCTGTACAGCTGCGTTTTAGAACTGTAGCCCCAAACTCACTCGATGTGCTTGCTGTAGATGTCCGAAATTGGCGTAGGCATAATCGAGCGCGAGCAGCCTTTTGCCAAGCGTCAGGTGGATACCTAAGCCGAGGGTAAGCCCCTCTTCGTCATCGATACGGTCTTCCCCTAACCGAAATTTGTAACCGCCGCGAATTGCCGCCATCTTTTTAAACCAATACTCCATACCGATGTTCAACCGTTCGTTGTTGTCGTTTGGATGGTTAGCATCAAGCGCGAGGGTGAGGAGGTTGTCACCGATGTTGATGACATCGTAGGCGACACCGAGTCGGAAATTGGAGGGCAGCGGAAATTCGATAGTCTCTAACGCTGCCGTTCGCGTCGGATTTGTTGTGTCAGGGAACGGACGGTAGTCTGCTGTCCTTGAATCACCTGCGACTTCGGATCCGCTCTCCAAATCGGGACCGCTGAAGCGCATCTCCGGTCCGAAGTTTGAGAAACACATCCCGATACGTAGACTCCGCCAACCGGTATGGTATAGCGTTCCGACATCAATCGCGACACCGTTCGCACTTTCGCGATGGATCTGCTGGTGGATGTATTTGGCGTTGATACCGAAGGAGAGTTTAACACCGGATTCTTTTGCGTAAAGTTCTCTGGCAAACGCCAAAGAGATAGCAGTATCATAAGCAGAATACCAGAGACCGGTACCGTCTGGTTTTGCGAGCGTGGTGATCTCCGTATCAGGGACATTGAGGAATGTGACGCTTGCGCCTAAGGTGCCGACGTTTTTTATCGGTGTAGCGAAGGCAAGATAGTTGTAGCGGATATCGGCAAGCCAGAATATTTGTGTATCCGAAAAACTGGTTTTTTCGAGTTGGCTGATTCCGGCAGGGTTCCAATAGATACTGGTTACATCGTTGGCAAGCGCACTAAACGCACCACCGAGGCTATCGACCCGCGCGCCGGGACCGATTTTCAGAAACTGGGCACCCGCTGTGCCGACGTTGGTTGTGGCATGGCCGGGGACGATCCACAGTGCCAGAAGTGCAAATAAAAGGATATAAGTTATATGTCGCATGTGGTTCTCCTGTTATCGAATAATAGCAAATCTGCTGATTTTGTTACCGACGACTGTGTCACTTTCGTCTCGGGCTTCGACATGATAGATATAGACGCCGCTTGCGAGTGCTTGGTTGTAGCGATTAAGGAGTTCAAAAGTTGCTGTTCCACCCTTGTCGCCTTGTGCCGAACGGACATCCGGACTGTAAAGATCAGTGCTTTCGTGTTCAATTGTCCGGACTAATTCACCGGCTAATGTGTAAATCCGGATGGTGCAGTGTGGTGGCAGGTGCATGAAAAAGATCTTGTCCGTTCCTTCCAATGTTACCACTCTATTCGTGACGAAATAAGGGTTTGGCACGACGCGGATTTTCCCGAGATCGGCTTCGATGTTTTCAGCGTCCAGCGTCTCTTCTTTTGTTGTTAGAAGGGATTCGTCGCCATCTTGTGGTGCGCTGACACCCCCCATTTCAACGGTGAAGACATCGCCAGCGGAGATTTCGCCGTTAGGGTCTTTGATGTAGACATAAGCCCCGCGAATGAAGATCCGGAAAAAATCGGGTGTGTCCGCTCGGTTATATTCATCAAGCCAACCTGAGCCCGTCAGAATGGCGTATCCATCGGCACGTTGGTCGTTGAATTGTATCTCTTCACCCGTGTCTTCGTCCACCACCTTGACGTGTGTATCGTCAATAAACGTGATAGAATACGTATGCGGACGGTAATAAGTTGCCCAGAAGATGTTGGGCCAGGTATTCTCACCGGCACCGGGGGATTGGATGTGAACCTCCCATCCTGTCACTGAGCCTGCTGTCAGTTTAACGTCGTTAATCGGATTTTCCATTGGACTTCCGTAGTATACGTTAACCCCTATTATCTTCAAAACGATACCGTCAAACATCGGGGAAAGCACTTCAACAGCCTCAGCGTGGTCCGGGTCGAACCAGTCAAAGGATTGTTGCTCAACGACAGTCTCGTTGGTTGTCGTATCAACGATTTCATAGGCGGGTGGCTGATACCCGGGACCCGTGATATATGCTGCAGGACCAATCTGTTTCGCACCGTGCCAGACGATTTTATATTGGTGTCCAGTAACTTTGTTGGGTGCGAGTAACATTGGTTCAACGGTAACACTTCCCTGTCCGTGTTGTTCTATATCGGCGGTAGCGTCTCGGTATCCAGCAGGCTGCGCACGCGGCACAACATGGACCATCGTCTCAATCTGGCTACTCTCCATCGCAATCAGTGCTGTTTTTGGATTGCCTGTATCATAGGAGGTAACGGCATAAGTGTATTGGAGTCCGTTGGTTAGTCCTTCGTCAGTATAGAAATTCTTGATGCCTGCATCTTCACCGAGTGCTTGCGAAGGCGTGGAAACAACACGGAAGATATCGCCAGCAACAGGCTGTCCTGAGGGACCATCAGAAATCTGCACGTAGAGTCCACCAAAATAGATGAGGGCACCGGAACGATATGTACCGTCAGGATAAGGCTCAAAGGAATCCGGATCTACGACGACGTACCCGCCGCCGCCAAACGCCGGATTGTAAGGCATTACCTCCCAGAGTGTTGTGTTGACCACTTCAAAGGTTGTGCTGGCGTTGAATTTGATCATATAGATGGCGTTTTTAAAGAAACTCCCGAAGAAGGGTTCGTCGCCCATACTTTCAATCGTGGCATCTGACTGCTTACCGACGTGCGCCACTGTAAAGAAATTACCGGTCGCACCTGGCTTGTCGAACTCCATCAGCATTGTCCAGTCTTCAACGGGGTTGCCGGTGGATTCGTCATAAGAGACATCGCGTCTGTAGACCCGATACCCCTCAAAGGTTTTCTCTGGATCGGTTACGTCAATATATTCTTCGATATTTTTGCTAACACCTGCGTCAACCCAGCGACCTTCGCTTTCCCAGACGAGGGTTACCTGCCCATCGGCAGGGAAAGCCGTTACGAGCGGGGAAGGCGGTGGTGCTGGTGCAACGTAGTCGTCGTCATATAACTTCTGTGCCCAGTCTGCAGACGCTTGCAAACCGGCAAGACCTTCACCGATCGCTATGGCGATGATAACGTTAAATGATTCTCCGGGTGCTAAGGTTTCGACCGGTCCGTAGGATTGGATAAACCGTTGATCATCATAGTTTGCGGGGAGTGCTTCGACACCGGGGGTGCTAATTAAAGCGTACATCTCCGCATCGGTTGTTGGATCTGTGGATATCGTGATCCGTTTGTGAGCTGTGAACGGAATTTTTGCCGCGGCATCCTCTGGATTGTCCCCTATATATGCGTCTAATACCCGTAAGCCGATATATCCCGGCGCGGAGGCGTTGGAGAATCCGTAGGAGAGATAACGGTTCGGGTGAGCCAAGGGATTGAGAGCGTCCGGTGTCTGATCGAGTGCGACGAAGTCATCAGCGGAGTAACTCGCCGTACCCGTTTCGCTACTGGAGATGTCTACATCATACCGGAACGCCATAAACACGTCTTCAAGGGTATCGTCCCCGACATTTTTGACGTTGTACTCAAGGATAAAGAAATCGTAGAGCGGTGCGTAACTCCATTGGAACCCGTTGACTTCAAGTTCTAATCCGAGGATTAGCCCTTTATTCGCATCGGGGTTTGTGTCAGAGCATTTGAACATGATGGCTTGGCTTGTCGGTGTCCCTTTGCTCGTTATCCCAGGTTTGTCTGAGATGACCTCGGGGACATCATCGGTGGGCCAAATTTCGCTTTGTCTACCGTCTGCTTCGGAAACGCCGATTTCCCCGGCTTTTTTAGCACCAATCCAGATGTCTCCTTCATAGATGTAAGAATCGTTTGTGCCTGCGGGCCACCATCCTGATGGGTTTGCAACAGGGTTGCTCGGGTAACCGACGACTGCAGTGTTAAAAATAGCTGACGATAGGTTACCTACGTCAAGTGCTTTCCAATCCACATCGGCATTTAGCGGTAACGCTACAAGTGCTAAGATTGTGGATAGGAATAGTGTATATCGTATTAGTTTCATAAATTGCTCCTATGAATATCTGTAAGTATTACTCTTGGGTTTCCGTAATTTCAAAAACCCGATACCGTTGCGTTTTTCCATTCCCGATGTCCACTTCGCCTTCAATGAACAGCGGGTAATTATAAGTTGTCTCCTTGACGGAGAAGAGGTACGGGATCGCACCGGCTTCCCGTGCTGTTTTGGCTTGGCTCTCGAAATCGCGAGGCGTTTCCATGTGCATATTGTAAATCTGGTATGTTGACCGATCGGCGTAGTACATCAGATCGAAATGCGCGCCGACGCGCTCATCATCAAGAAAAAAACAGGCGTTCTCTGGCATCTCACGTTGGAGACGGGGACCACTCTGTTCATAGAGTGGCACCTTGCTGTTGCGTTCTGTGACACCGTATGCGGCATGCACATAACGTCCTGCATAGAATAGTGCGATTATGAGTGCTATCGTCCGGAGTCCAAGCCATAGCCATTTTTGCAAGTTGTACTGGCGAACCAGCATATATATGCCCGCAAAAACTGCAAGCAGTACGCCAAATCCTATAAGCTGCTCGGTAATCCAGAAATTCGTTTCGATAAAGGGCGCGATTTTCTTTAGACCGTCAAACTGGTCCCTGCTTTTGACCAAGGTGCGCCCGCCAGAGATGATCATAATCGCGAGCATCCCCGCGCTCCAAATTGATGTGTAAATCCAGTCTCGCCGTTGCCATGCGCGGCTGATAACTGCTGCCAGACAGATCAACAACGGCGGCACAGCAATCATTGTCGCTGATGGTGTTTTCGTGTGCGCGAGCGTGTGCGGGACAATGACACCGATGCCCCACGCTAACACAAAAAGTTCGGCTAAGTTCCAGCGTCTGAACATAACAACTAACAGACACAATACCGCTGCAACGAGCACAGCATAGAACAACGGATAAAACAGCGGCATATAGTCAAACAGCGGGCGATCCCAACTTGCGCCCCAACTTTCGACGTCGGTGTTAAGATGGTCAAGGACACGTCTATGT
>JAKZUG010000092.1:0-3406 GCA_047516705.1 Candidatus Poribacteria bacterium
ATGCCAATGCCTCGCCACCCCTTACAACGATTTCCGCGTGGGTGGCACCTATCTCGCAGGGAACCATCTGCCGATCGCCGTTGTTTTCGTCATGCTGGTCTTTGTACTCGGTGTTAACACACTTCTCAAGCGACTGAAGCCCGGCACCGAATTGCAAGGCAGTGAACTCCTTATCATCTGGGGGATGATGCTGGTCGCATCGGGTATCCCATCTTCAGGACTGATGCGTTACCTCGTCCCGCTCGCTGTCAGCCCGTCCTACTTCGCAACACCCGAAAACGAATGGATTACCCTATTTCATCAACATCTACCAGACTGGATGGTCGTGCGCGACCCGAAAGCGGTTTTCTATTTCTATGAGCAATTGCCGGACGGCAATCGAATCCCGTGGCATGCATGGTTGAAACCGATTGCCGCGTGGAGCGCGTTTGTCCTGATTTTCTATTTTGTCACCATCTGCTGGACGGTTATCCTCCGAAAACAGTGGGTAGAACACGAACGTTTCACCTTCCCGCTCGTCCAATTGCCGATGGAGATGTTCCAACCCGCGTCAGGTGGTGCGCTTCTCAATCGATTCTTCAAATCACCGCTGATGTGGTGTGGTTTTGCGATACCCGTTATATTGCACGGCTTGAAGGGATTGCATCTCTACTTTCCAGCCATTCCAAGTCCACCTGTCTACTTTCCGATCTCCACATTTTTCACCGAAAAACCGTTATCCGCTTTGAATTGGTGGCCCTCAGTAAATCTGTTTATTTACCCTTCAGTCATCGCTATCGTCTATCTGCTCACCCTCGAAATTTCGTTTAGTTTCTGGTTCTTCTTCCTGCTCGGGAAAATGGAGACGGTGCTTATCTATGCGACAGGCTCAAAAGTGAATCAGTGGAATTTCCATCAAAACCAACAGATGGGCGCGCTGTTAGTCTTTATCGGCTTTATCCTGTTTCTGGGTAAACGCCATTTCGGACGGGCATTTGCTACAATCTTCGGAAAACGCGTAAGCACCGACACAAACGAACCTTTACCTTATGTCTGGGCGATAGGTGGTATGATTGTCGGTATCCTATTGTTGACGCTGATATGTAGCCTTGCGGGGATGAGTGTATGGGTTGCACTTTTTATACTCGGTATCTTCCTCGCCATAACAACAGTCGGAACGTGGATGGTCGCGAATGGTGGCTTGATGTTTATTCTCTACTCCTTTCTGCCCGGTGAATATCTTATTACGCTATTCGGCAGTGCGCGTGTCAACGCACCCAGTTGGACTTTGGTCGCTTATGAAAGGGTTTTGATGTTCGATATGCGGGAGATCTTAATGCCGAGCGTGATGAACAATTTCAAACTCGCGGAGCCGCTGCGTCTCAAGCAACGTCCGTTTCTGCTTGCGATGGGTATCGCCATCGTCTTGGCGATGGGTATCTCCTACTATTCGTCCATAGACCTCGCCTACACACACGGCGCAGTCAACCTACAACACTGGACCTATATGATCTCCACAACCACCCCATTTAACCGTCTCACAAGTATTCTTCAACACCCCACTGGTATTGAATTGGAACGGCTCGGTTCGTTTATCTTCGGGGGTGCGATGATGTTCGGGATGCTCTGGATGCGGCACCACTACCTCTGGTGGAAACTACACCCGATCGGTTCTCTTATGATGACGAGTTATGCGACTTACTGTTTTTGGGGTTCATTTTTCATCGGTTGGTTCCTCAAATACACCACGCTCAAGTTCGGCGGCGTTGCCTATTACCGTAAACTTCGTCCGCTTATTTTAGGGGTTGTGTTAGGCGAATGCTTCATCGGCGGCATCTGGATCATTGTTGGACTTATGACCGGCATCGGCTATCGGCTGCTGCCCGGTTGATTTATAGTAAAATCCGAAAATAAGTTTACACTTGTCGCATCAACTTTGTAGCGTATGAAACCGTTAGGTCCGTAGGTTGGGTTGAGCGGTAAAACCTCAGGTCCCTTGTGTTGCTACCCAAACAGCAGTTCGTCAAGACTCGCTTCCTATAAATAGATAGAGCGAAACCCAACAAACCCACCGCTTTGAGAAAACATCGTTGGGTTTCTCTCGGGCTTTGGGCATTCAGGGAACCCCTGGATGCCAAAGTTGATTGGCTATGGTTGCTTTTTCGGAGGCATCCGTTCAACCCAACCTACGGTGGTAGCAGCGTTTTTCTGTGAGTTGCGTGGCTATGTGTAAGTCGTAGAATAATCCCGCAACCTTTGAAAATTCAACCCAAATGGGATACGAATTGTCCAAACCTTAGTATAACTGGTACAAGTCGTAATACATCGTCATTTTTGATATAAAAAACAAAAAAATTGACATTTGTGCGAATTTAGGATATACTTAATACATCAACACAAACGCGATTCGGTAATCGGATGCAGATGCCTCTTAAATTTTCCAAGAACGCAGGTGATATCTGGCTTCCGAGCCGTTTTTGGTAAAAAATCGCGTTTGGGTCAATGGAACATAGATTAGTAAAGATTGGTATGGTAAAATGGGTGCAGTTTATTTAACGCGAAACTCACGTAAAAGTGAGATTCATTCCTATAGGAGGTTGAACGGTATGAAAATTATGATGGTATTAGCAGGATTTGTGTTGATGATAGCCTATTGTGTTATCAGCACGAGCGACATAGCACAGGCGGAGGAAGTCTTGGGAACAGGAACGGATTCGCTGCTAGGAGGAGACCTAACCGACCCAGAAGACGATGGTGAGCCTGACTCAAATGAGGGTTACAACGCCATTTTCTCAGCCAACGAGGAACCTGGATTCGCGGGCGGGGAATTTTCGTTTAACGTCTTCGATAACCTCCTTGGCCCCGGCAAAGACAAATGGTGCTGCGGACTTGGGGGCGGCATTCCGGATGAAGGTTTACACGTGACAGCTGAGTTTGAGGAAGCGTACGCATTGACACACTTCACCTTATCTTCAGCGAACGATGTTCCTGCGAGGGACCCTACAGTGTGGGAGATTCAGGGGTCGAACGATGGCGAGGATTTTACGACTATCTTTTCTCACGACGGGGATGGCTTTTGGGATCAGCGACTGCAAGTCGTCCTTTTTGAGGCAGGGGCAGATTTCGAGGTTCAAACCGCCGGGTATCGGTTTTTTCGGCATGTTACTCTTGACACCGCATCGAACCCGGCTGGAGCGTACTTTCAAATTGGCGAAATTGAGTACTTCGGCGATGCTAATTTGACCGCCGTAGACCCTAAAGCCAAGCTCACAACCACATGGGGAAGCATCAAAAACGCCCGATAAGCGCAAATATCGGACATTTTCTAAATCGGCTTGAATCCAGTAATAACTTGGTTTGAGCCGTTTTTCATATCCGCTTGAAACCGTATGGACTCTACTGGGGAGGCCCTTTTCGATTATGAACC
>JAKZUG010000093.1:0-3016 GCA_047516705.1 Candidatus Poribacteria bacterium
TGGAAGCACCCTGCTACCTTATCCTTGGGCTTCATAATGCTCACTGTTTTGGTTGGTGGGTGTGCAAGCCATCGACTGGAGACGTACCAAGAATTGCGTGGCACTGAGCTGCAACAGCCAGCGTATTACCATACAGAAATAGAAAAAAAGATTGCCAGCACTGAAAGCGAGCCGATGGTAGAATCCGACCCGTTTCTCAGCGAGATTGAAGCAAAGGTGTTGAAATACCAAAAACAGTGGCAAGCTCAATTAGAAAGTGAAACACCGATGCCAAATCTATTTTACGATTTTTCGACGGACTCCATGAAAGCCTATCGGCAATTGGCAGCGTCACCTGAAGAAGCGAAAACCCGACTTACCCGACCTATTGCGTTAGAATTTCTTGTGGCACTCGGATACGAATGGAATCCGGGTTTGAGATCTGCCCATGAAAAAATTCGGGCGGTACTGGAGCAGTATCCGCAAGCTGTTTACTTAGAG
Source organism: Candidatus Poribacteria bacterium (assembly GCA_047516705.1). GTDB lineage: Bacteria > Poribacteria > WGA-4E > WGA-4E > WGA-3G > WGA-3G. Next base: position 481 of record JAKZUG010000093.1, read on the forward strand.
AATGTGTTACGTCAGTATAACGCTTTCACAAAACAACTTGATACAAAAGTTGGACCGTTAAGCCATAAAGAGATGATGGCAATGAAATTTCCGTTCCCAGGGACCTTAGCGTTGAAAGGGCAGATTATCACTGAAGATGTGCTAATCGCCCAAAAAGAGTTTGAGATTGCACTACGGGATCTAGTGACTGAGATCAAGTTAGCCTACTACGATTATCTTTTTGTCATTGAGGCAACCCGTATTAACGAAGAAAATCAGGAATTACTGAAGCAGATGATTGCTATTGCTCAGGCGAAGTTTCGTGTTGGGCAAGGCAAATATTCAAACATCATCATGGCACAGGTAGAGTTATCGAAATTGAAAAATTCAATTATTACGCTTGAGCAGCAACGAGAAACTACCATTGCGCATCTCAATACATTGTTGGATTTTTCAGCGGATGTGCCATTGGGTGCTCCAATACCTATTGAGGATGTCTACGTAACCGCTACCCTGGCTGACCTGTATAAGTTGGCTGTTGAACACCGGCATGAAATCCAAAAGCAGAAGTTGGTTATCAGTAAGATGGGCTTGGCGGTGGAGATGGCGAAGCGGATGACCTATCCAGATCCAAGCCTTGGTACAAGTTACTTTGAAAATCGGAGCATGCCTGATATAAAAGGCACTTCAAAAATGCCGATGACGTTTGCTACAAAACGGACATTAAATCCAGCGAAGAGCGCGCAGTTTGGACACCAAAATGCCTATATTCATGAAGTAGATCTGAAAATTGAGGCGATGGAGAGCATGGTAGAGGAACTCGAAAACAGGACGCAATTTGCTGTCAAAAAGCATCATTTTGGCATGGAGACTGCAAATCGTAGCATAAACCTTTATCGTAATACGCTGCTCCCACAGGCTCAACAAGCCTTAGATGTCTCGAATACGGCTTATCAAGCCGCGCAAATTGATTTTCTGAGTTTTCTTGATGCACAACGTACCTTATTAAAATTGCGAATTGAGGAACAGCAAGCATTGCGCGATTATCGCCAACACCTCGCACAATTAGAACAGGCAGTCAGCGTGGTACTGTCCAAACAACCATTGACCGAACAGTAGCGTTTTCTTCTATAGGATTTTGGGGTTTACCGATTCCGAATTCCTTCTGAAAGGCGCATTTAAGCTATAAAACTGCAACACGGACAATACAAGGAGTTTACAAAATGCTTAGAAATTTTTGCCTCGCAACCACACTGATAATCACTATACTTTTTACATTTGGCTGTGGTCAGCAAGAGAAAGCTGAAATGAAGCACCATGTTAGCAAAAAACTTGACACAAAATCGGAGGAGGACACCGCAGGTGTCGATGAACACGCTGGTCATGCGGAAATGGCGATGTCTGATGTGGAAATGGTGATGTTTGATGACGAGGAAGAAAAGATTCGTTTCTGGACGTGTGTTATGCACCCCACAGTCAAAATGCCAGAACCTGGCAGTTGTCCAGTTTGTAAGATGGATCTAATTCCTGTGCACGAGGGTTCAGGACTGGAACTAACTGAGCAACAGAAGGCACTGATTCCAGTGCGCACTGAGTCTGTCGCTTTTCGCAAGGTTGCGCGTGAAATCCGAACTGTCGGTGTTCTTGATTATAACGAAACCCGGATGGCTTATGCGTCAACTCGTATCTCCGGATGGATTGAGAAGTTGCACGTTGATTTCACCGGGATCAAGGTGCGCGAAGGCGATGAACTTTTATCTATCTATAGTCCAGAGTTAGTCGTTGCGCAAGAGGAATATCTAACAGCACTCAAAAGTGTGAAAGAACTCCAAAATACAGAATATGTGGAACTTCTCCGCTCGATTAAACTAAACCTCGCCGCTGCTGAATCCAAACTGAAATTGTACGGATTAACCGGAAACCAAATAGAGGATATCCGCAAACGCGGCGAAGTCAGCACCGTTTTGCCGCTCTATGCACCTACCGCGGGTACGGTTGTTCACATGAACGTTATGCGGGGGCAATACCTCAGCAAAGGGACAAATCTTTATCGCATTGCAGACCTCAGCAGCTTGTGGATCATGGCGGACGTTTACGAATATGAACTGCCGTGGATTTACATGGGGCAAGTTGTCAAAATTACAGCACAATCGATGCCAGGAAAAACGTTCTCCGGCAAAGTTACCTACATTTATCCGTTCTTTGATTCTAATACCCGCACCCAGAAAGTGCAGGTAGCTGTCGCGAATCCGAACGAGGAACTCCGTCCAGGAATGTATGTGACGCTCCGCATGAAACCTACGCTCGCAGAAATTTATACCCGGGGAAGTATGTCCGAGGAGCCCTATGCATGTCCAATGCATCCATGGATTACGTCCGAACACGCTGGTGAATGTGATATATGTGGTATGGATCTAGAGCCAGCACATTCCGATGTCATGGCATCCGAGCCGATGTCTGGAACAGAGGGAAAGTGGGCATGTCCGATGCATCCAAAAGTGCAATCTGAGGAATTCGGTGAATGCTCCATCTGTGGTATGGATCTCGTCGAAAAACA
>JAKZUG010000094.1:0-5231 GCA_047516705.1 Candidatus Poribacteria bacterium
TAAAAATTTCGTCCGTGCTAAAGGTTCCGTTTTCGCATATCAAAGCCATAAGTTGTACCACAAACTGTTAGTTTGCGGTACAAATGGAACCTTTTATCGAACTCACTTTTGAATAAGGCTTGTTCTATAGAGATTGGATAAATATTCGTCGACTTGTTACCATTCTCGACTTATACCGTAAGCGTCAAAAGTTTCGTCCACACTAATTATTGGGAGACTTTCAACGAGTGCTTGAGCGATTATCAAGCGGTCAAACGGATCTCGATGGTGATGAGGCAACATAGTTAATTGTATAAGGCTATCAACTGTGATATCTAATATTTCAATTCCATGAAAATCTAGTTCATCGGGAAACGATTGATTAAAGGGTTTGCCCAGAGCAAGTTTTCCTATATTCACTTTGATAGCGATTTCCCAGAGGCTAGCGATACTGAGGAAAATTTCGATGCTTGCATCTTCGATCAACCGCCGTGCGTTGCTACTGAGTTGTCTGTCGTCAGCAATAAACCAAAGCAGCGTATGTGTATCTAACAAATATCTCACCGCATATACTCCGTGAATTCTGGGAGTTCAGCGTCAAAATCGTCACCGATCTTGATAAGTCCTTTGAGGGTCCCTGCTTGTCGGGGGGGCTGCAACGTCTTTAGTCCATCAGCATAAAACAGTAAATGGTACTTCACGTACGTCTTATCCAGCACTTTAAAGCAGTCCTTGAATTCCTTGAACGGCGGTGCGACTTCTACCTCGTGTTTCTCCAAGTAGGAAAGTCGTTCATCGACGAACTTCTCGCATGCGTCTAACGCCAAGGTAAGTCGCCGTATATCTTCGGCTATCATCTGTGGGCAAACATGTGCGCCGTCAACATCTACGTACGGTGCAAAGTTTGCCGCCTCATTCGGATCTGAACATACGGACTCAAAGTAACTGACGGACAACTCTTCAGGGTTTTTAGCAATATCATTCAGCAGTCCGACAAGAGAGATGCGTCCCTTATCCGGTTTGAGCTGCCGACGCAACCCCATTAGCGCATGCGCAAGATACGAACGCTCAAGATAGCCGTAGTGAAGACCTTGGGTGCGTTGATGCCCATGGATAATGATTCGGAGCTCCCAGAACGTTCTGGCATCCCGAAGAAGCAATCGGATCTCTGGTTCAATAGCTTGCATCCATTCGCGCCACTTGCTAAGTTTCAGACTCATTTTAAATTTTCCCTGACTCATAATCAGGTCTCCCCAGAGGAAAGCGCAATTGCAGCAGAGGTTTTGCCAAATTTGAATGCGAAAAACAGAAAAATGCCTTCATCGCAATGCTAAAATTATACACGTTCTCGTTGTGGATGTCAATTTTTTAATACTTGACAATCGCAGAAAGAAGCCCTAAAATACTCCGCAACGCAATACAATAAAGGAGCAACACAATGGAGAAAGTCCCGATCGTTGACACACACGTTCATCTGTGGCACCCGGAACAGTTGCGATATCCATGGCTTGCGGAAGTCCCCACGCTAAACAGACCTTATCTCCTAAAAGATTGCATCGCAGCGTACGGTGAGTTGGAAATTGAATCCATCGTCTTTGTCCAGTGCGATACACATCCCGATGACAGCTTGAAAGAGACAGCGTGGGTCACCTCTCTCGCGGCGGTAGATCCTCGGATTCAAGGGATCGTGGCGTGGGCACCGCTCGAAGAAGGTGAGCAGGTAGCACCATTCGTCGAAAAATTGGCAGAGAATCCGCTCGTCAAAGGTATCCGCCGCCTCATCCAATCCGAAAGCGTCGATTTCTGCGTTCAACCCGACTTTGTGAACGGTGTCAAAACGCTCTCTCGCTATAGATTGAGTTTCGACATCTGTATCTTCCACCCACAACTCGCCAATGCAATTCAGCTTGTGGAACAGTGTCCGCATGTCCAATTCATCTTAGATCATATCGGCAAACCGGACATCAAGAACCAACTTTTTGACCCGTGGAAACAGGAGATCCAGACACTTGCAGCTTTCCCGAACGTCCACTGCAAAATATCTGGCTTGGTAACAGAGGCTAATCTTGAGGCGTGGACATCTGCCGACCTACAACCGTATATTGAACACGTCATCACCTGTTTCGGTTTTGATCGTGTTATATACGGAAGCGATTGGCCCGTCTCCACGCAAGCCAGCGATTATCCACGTTGGGTGCAGACCTTGAAAGATGCAGTATCAGGGTGCTCATCTGAGGAGTTGCGGAACCTCTTCCGTAACAACGCCATCAAATTTTATAGACTCGATTCATAAGAAAAGCAATTATAGTAGATTTTACAATTAACAATGCTCGTCAATCAGCGCGCTTACATGAAGTTTCAGTATTTAAATTCGGTAATCCCCAGGCCCGGTAGGCGCGGTTTCTAACCGCGCCGGGCATACGCCAGAAACGCCATAGTTATCCCAATGAAATTACCGAATTAATTTTTTAATCTTCATCAAAGCGCGCTTACCAGTGGATGTCTACATAATTTTATATCGTACCATAAAAAACAAGAGGGTATTGTCCAGATAATGGTTTGGTTTCGGTGTTCGTCTGGGAAGAAACCCCCTAAATCCCCCTTATCAGGGGGACTTTGCGTATATCCGTACCATTAGTTAGGCAACACCGTCAAAAACAAAAGGGGAAGGAGGCATCTTCCACCCTTCCCCTCTTTCGTCCCTCTACTGTTCCGTGATTTCATTAACCGCCAGTCTTAACCTCTCGGCGGCGCGGATGCAGCACAAACTCCGTATATCCGTTCGGCACCTCGCACCCCTTAAACACCAAATCCAAAGATGCTTGAAACGCGATGCTTTGCTCATAATTTGGCGACATATCTCGATAGTTCGGGTCACCGGCGTTCTGTTCGTCAACAATCTTTGCCATCCGTTGGAAGGTCTCCGTCACCTGTGCCTTCGTGACGATCCCATGGTGTAGCCAATTTGCGATATGTTGACTCGAAATCCGTAGTGTTGCCCGATCCTCCATCAAGCCGACGTTGTTAATATCGGGTATCTTCGAGCAGCCGATCCCTTGGTCAACCCACCGCACGACGTAGCCTAAAATACCCTGTGCATTATTATCCAACTCGCGCTGAATCTCATCCGGCTGTAACTCGCGTTCCTTCAACAGCGGGGGGGTTAGCAGATCCGCCAAACTCGCGCGCTGCCTCGCGGACAATTTTTTTATCCAGTTCGCAACATCAACCCGATGGTAGTGCATCGCATGGAGTGTTGCAGCTGTCGGTGACGGCACCCATGCCGTCGTTGCACCTGCCAACGGATGGTTCACCTTTGTTTCAACCATCTCAGCCATCTGGTCAGGTTTTGTCCACATCCCCTTGCCAATCTGAGCAGTACCGAGCAATCCCGTCTCGATTCCTACATCAACGTTCCAATCTTCATAAGCGAGCATCCACGGTTCGTTGCGAATGTCCATTTTGGGAATCATCGGTCCCGCTTCCATGCTCGTATGGATCTCATCGCCGGTTCTATCCAAGAACCCGGTATTAATAAAGACGAGTCGTTCTCTCGCGATCCGAATCGCCTCTTTGAGGTTGACAGTCGTCCGCCGCTCCTCATCCATAATCCCGATCTTAATAGTATTCGTTAGAAGCCCAAGTGCCGACTCTATCCACTCAAACAACCGAACCGTCATATCGACTTCTTCGGGCCCGTGGAACTTCGGTTTGACGATATAGATACTGCCTGTTCTACTATTGGTATAGGCACTATTCCCCTGCAGATCATGAATTGCGGCGAAAGACGTTACCATGGCATCAAGGATGCCTTCCGGAATTTCATCATCGTCTGCAGTCGTAACGGCATCCGTGTACATGTGGAGACCAACATTCCGAATCAGGAGGAGGCTCCTGCCGGGTAACGTCAACGTGCCTCCATCGGGAGCGGTAAACGTCTTATCCGGTTCAAGACGACGGGTCAGCATCTTGCCATTTTTCTCAAACGTTGTCTCCAGCGTACCTTTCATGATACCGTTCCAGTTGCTGTAGAGGCGCACTTTATCGGCTGCATCCACAGCAGCAACGGAATCCTCACAATCTTGGATCGTCGTGATTGCGGACTCAAGGACAACATCGGTAACACCGGCAGGATGCGCCTTACCGACCGGATGTTCCCGGTCTATCCATATCTCAATGTGCAACCCGTGGTTTTGAAGCAAAATAACACTGAGTTCGCCGTCCTTCTGTGTAAAACCTACGAATTTGCTCGGATCCGCTAAACCGACTTCACTGCCATCCCTGAGTATTGCGCGTAACTGTTGCTCGCCATGAACGGTTTTGAGTGAAAATTGCGTAACGTCAGAGAAACTCCCAGTTTCAAGCCCGGTCATTTCATCTAAAAACTGCTCGGTGTATTCGATGACTTTCGCACCTCGGATCGGGTTATAGGTAGCACTTCGTGTAGCCCCGTCCGATTCATCAATTACATCGGTACCATAGAGTGCGTCGTAAAGACTTCCCCAGCGCGCATTTGCTGCATTTAGTGCATAGCGCGCGTTATCGGTTGGCACAACGAGTTGCGGACCTGAGATGAGTGAAATCTCCAAGTCAACATCTTCCGTGATTACGGTAAAATCTCGTCCTTCAGGGAGTAGATAGCCGATGTCCGTAAGGAACGCCGAATATGCCTCACCGTCCAGCGGCTCATCTTTGCGCGCCAGATGCCATGCGTCAATTTGCTGCTGGAGCGTATCCCGTTTCTCCAAGAGTGCCTTGTTTTCTGGTGCGAATGCCGAAACGATGTCGCCGAACGCTTTCCAGAAAGCATCTGCTTCTACACCAGTGCCGGGTGCAATTTCATCTCTTACTAACGCGTACAAATCTCCATCTATTTTGAGATTGCCGATTTCAATTCGGTTTCCCATACTCTCTTCTCCATTCCAAGGTGCTGTAGGGTGCTGCTTCAAACCCATATTGCGAGTGTCAATTTGCTGTCAACCGATGCGCTGTTGTCTTCAGAGCCATTCAGTTTTCAGTTTTTCGTCAATTTTATCGGAGCAGTCGCGATTCGGAGATCGCTCCTACAGACGGTTTTGCAACATTCAAACATTCCCTCTAAAGGAGACTGAATGACTCTGCGTTGTCTTGGCATCCGTTTTGCCTCAAGTATTAATTTATCATAGCAATAAATCTGCCTTGTGTCAATCATTTTTTCACAAACGGTTGCGGTATTCAGTTGTCAGCAGTCAGCAAAATAGCCATCAGCAGTC
>JAKZUG010000095.1:0-4732 GCA_047516705.1 Candidatus Poribacteria bacterium
AGACCGTATAGCTTCGAGGCACAGTCCGAACCTACTATTGAAATTATTGAGGCAACTGTCGTTCTTGAGACTGACGCGAAACCGGCACTGCGAAATCAAGTCGGACAGGATGCCACCGCTGGTAAAAACAGCAGCACCAGATCACAGGTTTCTGAGAAGGTCATAGTCCCTAATGCATCAGAGGATTTTCCTAATCTTCTTACTTCTAATACCGCCGCTAAAGTGACACGCTTTACTTTAAGCAATGGTATCCGGGTTGTCAATCTCCATGTTGAGAATTCCAGGGATGTTGGTATCTTCAGTTATTTGCCCCTTGGACTCGTCACGGACGGGAAAGCAAGGGCATATTGGAGCCATCTCATTAATCACCTGACAGTCCGAACCGCAGGACCCATTGATTACAACACAAGTAACGCGGAAACAATGGCGGATAACATGCGCTTGGAGTTCATCGGTAATACGGATACATGGACGCAGGGTTTGGAACGCCATACTCAATGGCTTTCTGGACTGCCGTTTTCAGCAGAAAGTCTCGCTGAGGAACTCCCGAATGTATTGTCCCAGTTTGACTATATTGAAGCGAACTTGGCAACACATAAATTGGCAGACGTTGCGTGGAACCAGGTTTTTCGGCATGGTGAAACCGATATAGCGATGCGCGGAGACATTCAATCAGCACAACTCAGCGAACTCCAGAAATATCGCGATCAGCATTTGGTCCAAGCAGATCGCGTCCTTTTGTGCGTCATCGGCGGCGTTGATCCCGAAACACTGAAAGAGACTATGGAAAAACAACTCGGAGTTATCAGCTTAAGTGAGAAGACGCTTCCGCAGTCAACAGTATCTCCAGAGAGAGCGAAAGACCAAAACGCTACTTGGGATATCAATGTAACGCATTACATGGAAACCTACGAGATTCCTCGTCCTGAAAACGGAGACTACCCTGCCCTCTATATGGCGAGTGTGCTTTTACGGTTAGCTTGCATACAGGATCCCCAATTGAAAGAATTGACGGGGCACGTTTTCTGTGGGGTTGACCTTATCACGCCTGAACAGATATACTTATACGTCAGTGCCTCGCTCAAGCCGGATACAGATATAGGAAGGGTTAAGGAGCGGATTCGAGAGCTGATGAACCTTTTAAAGCAACCTGAAAACAACACACAGGTTCCGATGTATGCGGAGTACCTTTCGATGGAACTCAGCGCACCACCGGACATGAAAACGCTCATGGAAAATAAACCCGAGAATATGACAGAGACCCTAATGCTTCTCCAGTTTGGTGTGAGTTGGGGGATGATGGAATACCAGTATGGTAATACCTTATCGCAGCTTGCGAATGCATTCGCCGATGTCTCCGCCGCTGATGTTGCCGGCATCGTCAACCGATACCTAACTGAAGATCATCGGATGACGCTGCTTCTCACACCACGGGCATCGGAATGATGGGAAGTGTTGGTAGGAATCCATCGGATCGCAAACTGGGCACTTTAGGAGTCTTTCAACTTTCCCAATAGATCCGTTATTTCCGCGTGGATCTGTGCTTCAACTGACGGTAAGAGTGCTAACCGGTAGGGACCACTGAGAGCATGGTTCCGCGGTCCCGCTTCATAACCCGCCCGCAGCCCCAAATCGTAAGCCTTCTTGGTTGCAATGTAGACTTCGCTGCCGTTCGTATATCCAAAAACGAAGGTATGCGAGAACGGCGATGTTTCGTCCGCAAAGAGTTGATACTCCGAAAAGAGTTCATGCGATACAGACAGGAAGCAGAGCGCGTCCCCGACAGCAAATGCACTCATCGGGAAGGGGAGTGTACGCTTCTCGCCACTTTTAGCGACTTCCAACAGGGCGACATAGCGTTCATCATCAGGAAATTCTTTTATTAACTCCTCACATTCCGCAACCGACGGTGGGTCTCGGAAGGGCAAGTTAACAAGCACCGAACGCGCCTTAAGCGGTGCTGCAGGAATCTCTTCCGCAGTCTTTAACGCTTGGTGTGTCGCAAAGGCGAGTGCGAATCCGGCGACATCGCACGCACTGAAACCACCTCGCAACGGATACCCGTTGATATCTGCCGCGCAGCCTTGCGCGAATAGCAGGACACTTTCTGACTTCAGATCCAAAAAATTGCGCAGGTGTTCAACGGCATAACCCGGATAATCGGCACCGATCTCTTCGCTCGACCAGTGGACAATCACCGGATGCGCGGCATGCGAAAATAACACAGCGATAATCTGTCCATTTTCGTCGTAAGCCCCTAACACGTCAACCCACGGCACAACTGCCCCTTCCGGATTCGGTGCCATTGTGATATAGCCTTCGTCGTTCATCAGACGACGGTTATAACCGATTTGGACAGGTGCACGTCCAACCCGCAATGTTGCAGGTTCAAGCGCATCTACTGCGTCTTTCACCAATTCGGCAAGACATGTCGCCAACCACGCCTCGGATTCCCCAGTTATCCATCGTCCGTCAACACCCGGAGCGTTATGCGTATGACTACAGTTAATGACGACCTGCTCTGCCGGTATGCCTGTCGCACGCGCAATTGCATCGAGTAGGACACTGTTATATTGGAGCGGAAACTGCCCGTAGTCGGCTGTCACAATGACGAGTTGTTTTTCGCCATCAGCGAGCACCAACGCGCGTGCATACAACTCAGCGTAAACGTTGGGTCTGTCCTTTATGGTGGTAATCGGTGTTTCCGCGGCACCTGCCATTAACTGGGTATTCACGAGATAGTTCCTTATGCGTTAGCGTTCCACAATAATTGTTGTTCTTGTGTCACGGAAACCCACGGCGTGTGCTTACTATCTTTAAGACAAATCCGTCAACTGCGGCATCACTTCATTCTGAAGGAGTTCCATTGAATGGAGCCATTGCTCTTTAGGATCCCATTCGTGTCCCATGGCGAGTAAGACCCCAAAACCACCGACCTCCTCATAAAGTGCGCGCAACCGGTTCGCAACATGATCAGGACTCCCGACGATCCATAAAGTATCCAGTAAATACTCCAGACATGCCGCTACGTCGGGGATATCCGGATTCATTTTGAATTTCTCCCATCCGAAGAGTTTAAACCAGTAATCCCGAAAATCGCGTCCGAGTGTGCCTTCGATTGCCTCTTTACGTGCCTGTTCGTTGGTGTCTGCGACGTATACCTCGCGTGCGATGCGCCACGTTGAACGGCATGGTGAGAGTCCTGTTTTCTCCGCGCCCTCCTCTACAGCGTCCCAGTGCGTTTTGATGACCGAGACAGGTGCAAGATTAATGCTCATTGGAATCCAACCCCGTTCACCAGCAAGGATCAGCGTATCCGATTTCGTTGATGAACCTGCCATCGCAATCGGTGGATGCGGTTTCTGATACGGTTTCATGTGAATGCTGACAATATCCGGGTTGCCTTCTGGGATTTTAAATTCCCAAAACTCGCTTTTGTAGTGGCCTGGTTCCGGGTCTGTCCAAATCTTGAGTACGGCATCAATTCCTTCTCGGGTTGCCTGCCTTCTGTCCCCGTCTACCATGAACATCTCCGCATCGCTCGGTGTGGAACTGGAACCGACCCCCCAATGGAACCGTCCATGCGCGAGGTGATCCAGTTGGGCGATCCGGTGCGCAACAACCGCCGGATTGTGTATCGGCATACAGGTGATACCCGTGCCGAAAATGATGTTTTCGGTCATCGCGACCGCTTTCGCAATAAAGAGATCTGGAGACGGGATATTTTCCCATGTAAAAGTGAAATGCTCACCAATATAAGCTTCCTTGTAGCCCAATCCGTCCAAGACTACCATTTGCTCAAGATCGTCGTCCAGCGTTTTAGTCGTGTTGCTGCCCGGTGGATGTAAAGGCATTGTGAAAAATCCGAGTTCCATGGAAAGCTCCTTTAAATTTCAACGATCGGTTACATAAGAGGCTCTACCGAGTGTGGTATGCTGAGACCGTTTTTACCTGTATGTGGTATGGGCTAAATCTGTTGCGCGCGATATGCTGTCACGGAAAAGGGGTTGAGAGTCTATTTTATCTTTATGTGTAGCAAGTTTCGTCTTGCAATCTGTGCCGAAATTTGACAAAATCAGTAGAGTGTGTTATTGTTTTACGAAGTTTTAGGAGATTAGGTAAGAGGTTACCACAACCCAATTATTTTTTCAAGCATTTTTACCAGAAGGAGAATAGTTACATTATGAATATGAGAATGTTCGCCATGACTTTAGTCGTTCTATTCGCTGTCCTAACAGGGTGTGAACGAGTGAATCAGGTGGTTCAACCCGATACCACTACTACCCCGACAGAAACGACATTAAAAATTGGTGTGATTCAACCGTCGAACACCTTTACCACCTTTAGCCAAGGTGCTGAGACCGCTCGTGCCGAAATTAATGAAAGAGGTGGGGTGCTCGGTATGGAAATAGCATTTATCACTCGAAATAACCAACCTGTGGCGAGTGAACCACCAACGCCGGAAGCGAGCGTCAGTGCAGCGAAAGCACTTATTGAGATGGAAAACGTTTTTGCACTCTTAGGTCCCGTTTATTCCACGAATGCTGTTGCAGTCGGTCCGATTGCGCAACAGGCACAGCGGCTCATGCTTCCCGGTTCCAGCGGTTCAAACGTCCCTGAAGCTGGAGATTATGTCTTTCTCATTACGGTCCCAAACCCGTTTCAAGGGAAGGTAATGGCGAGTTTCGCGATGAATCCTGACGAACTCGGTGCCACAACTGCAGCGACAATT
>JAKZUG010000096.1:0-3141 GCA_047516705.1 Candidatus Poribacteria bacterium
CACCCCATTGTCCACTTTTGTAGATAGTTTCAAATGCTTCAAGATCCGCCGGATCAAACGTGGGCCATGTAGGGAATCCAGCGGTTCGGACAGGTTCGCCTCCGTTAATTGCCAATGTTGCCATCTTTTCATCCCCCTTCAGTCTTCAGATTGAAAACTTTCCACCGTAGAGGCAATCTTTCTAGTTCTCTGTTCGGATTGCTAGCAGACTCTCTGCCTGTTCCTCGGAAAGTTGAATGCCCCGAATCATGTTAATGGATATATCCACGAATTTTTTAATCAAGTGCATCTGTTGAATGTTCGCTAAATCTGCGAGACTACCATCTGTTCGGGAATTTAAGAAAGGCTCAATTAATTGAGTAACAGCCTTACTTTTTTCAGCATCAATAACATCCTTTGCACACTCGCGCCTGTCACAAATTTCACCGAGTGCATAGATCGCATTTTGCTTTACGTCGCTGTGCTGCTCATTTTGCAACTGCTCCATAAGGAGGGAGATAACCGATTCAAACTCTTGAATTGACAGTGGGTTTTCATGCTCACGACTTCCCATTTTTCCAAATGCCCAATTGATGGCAATGCGGTCTATGTCCTCTCCATATTCAATCAAACGTTTTAGGTGTTCCAGTGCATTGACACTCTGACAGCATTTCCCAATAGAATACACAGCACTCGACCGGATAGTGATGGGATTTTCTTCCGTAATGAGGTTAATGAGATGTGATTCGGCAATTGGAAGCCTCGTTTTTCCAATCGTTTCAACAGCGTATCTGACAACATTTTTAATAACTATGTGGTGTTTGGATTTAATTTCTTCAGGATTGCTTAACGCGGCAGCAGCATCATAAACATCGTAAAGGAGATCAGTATCCGAGCACCTATCCGCTAAATTACCCAATAAGGCTATTATTTTTCCCTTCCCATAGTTATTAACGTAATCAATATTGTCAAGCAGTAGACTGATAAATTCGTCCGCATTCCCTGCATTGGCAATTCTGGTGTGCTGCCGAGTAACCTGACCGTCAATTACCTTTTTGCGATTGAATTCATCTGTATTCATGTAATATGAGAAATTTTTCTTCATTTCAACTAATTCAGGTTGCACATCCAAGCTATCACCTTGTGATTCAAGTGCTACCTGAGATTTTGACAGAGCCCCCACTTGCTTTGGCCCGGAAATAGATCGCGCTTCTTCCGGCGTATTATCCGTTTGTGTCGCGACTCCTGATTGGTTGAATTCGCTTGGATTAGAAGGCGACTCATTGGAGACTTCGTTTGCTGTAGTAGGATTGGTAGAGTCTATGCTCACTGTAAATTTCTCATTTGGGTTTGCCTTAGGCCAGCCCTCTACATTCATAATACCGCGTTCGTCCACCTGTACTTGTATAGAAATAGGTTCGCCTTTCGAGAGTGAACGCTGAAATGGAATATACCGATCAAGAATACGGCGATTTGGCGGTTGTGTATCTTTACGACAGCCGAGGTAAAAAGGAAGTCGTAACGATAAGGCATCCTCACTGACCTGTAAATTATCAATCGGTGTGGACGACAGGGGAAGTATTGTACCAGCTTCAACAAGGGGTTTAACTCTGCCTCCAGCAATTTCAATACCGATAGTATCATTGAGGATGCGTGCAGGTTTAATACCGCGGTGCAAATCATAGTGATAGACAACTGCCCCGCGTGCTACTGCTTTATCTGGATCACCAGCTGTAATCGGTGGAAAACCGAAGAGCGTTTCCAAGCGTTTCTGGATAGTATGAAGTTTTGTCATCCCACCATTCAGCAGCACTGCATCAACACTTGGCATGCGTCCATTTTTTTCCTCCGCCTTCCGTAAGACATCAAGAATAGGATAGATAATATTATCACAAGTAGATAGTGTATCCAGTTGCTTCACAGCATCCAGCGTGAGATGTGAAGCAAGCAAGGGTTCAATGATCTCCTCATATTCAGACAGTGTCAAATCGTATTCAAATACCTGATTCTCAACAGGTGTCTGGATTATTTCAGCTTCGACCGACTCAGGATCAAAATAACCCATTAACTTGCCGTTCTCAATTTCACTGCTTAAATCAATCTTTGCCTGTTCAGCGTATTCTCGAAATGTGCTTTTGAGCATATCCATCTCGCGATCGTCAAGATTATCGGGAAGCCTGTTTGCATAAGCATCAAAAAAACGATCCGCAAGTTTCTGGTCAAAGTCATCCCCACCAATTCGCGTATAGCGCGATATTGCTAAATCTTCAATGTTCAATGTATATTGTTCCTGCTGATAAGAGACTCGGTGCAAGGAAACATCAAGGGTTCCACCTCCTAAATCAAAAACCAGAACAGTCTGAGGTTCTTGGAAGTTAATGCGCGTCTCTGGGATTTCCCCTTTATTTTGTCTGTTAACGAAGTCATAAAGGGCAGCGCGTGGTTCATCAAGCAGAATGTTCCGCGGACTTCCATCGTCCTCCTGTGTCCGGAATCCGGCGAGTCTCGCTGCTTCAATCGTGGCTGCTCGCATATCGGAGTCAAAAGACGCGGGAACGGTGATAACAACATCATCGGGTATAAAATGAAACAGAGATTCCGCGCTGGCAGCAAGGTGTTTAAGGATCAGTGAGGAAATTACCGCGGGGTCGTAGTTACTACTATCAAAGTCAAACTGTGCCTGCGTCCCCATCTCACTCTTAATAGATTTTACAACGCGATTTGTCCTACCAATCATCGTTTTGGCGTACTCACCGACAATTGGCGAACCTCCCTCCTTGAAATAGACACACGAAGGTAACAATTCTTTTTTACCTGTTCCCATGCGTTCCAGCAGCATTTTAATTTCTACAACTTTCGTTTCCAATAGATTTGTTTGGGGATTGAGAGTCCCCCAGCCCATCACTGAATTGGTAGTGCCTAAGTCAATACCAATATAATAGTTCGGCTGCTCGGACTGACGATTCAATTTTTGTAGATTACTGTTTGTTTTTTCTGCTATTGCAAGGTCAGTAATGGGTTCAACACCGTATTTCATAATGTGACCTCCTTGACTTTGGGTTTAGAAATAAGTATGTCGGCGTAGATCCAACCTGCCGATTGGATTTCAACCGTTTTGCGTTCGTCTGGATCTTCCCAATTGGACCCGATGTACTCATATTC
>JAKZUG010000097.1:0-38010 GCA_047516705.1 Candidatus Poribacteria bacterium
ACCTTGATTGATGCCTATAAAAATCAGGGGAAACTTGAAGAGTTGGAGACTATTTTTAAGAACAAACTCGAAAAGGATCCAAATAATCCAGCTGTTCTTGAAATGGTTGCTGAAATTTATCGGAATGCGCGCAACTATGAAAAGGCGGCAGAAGTATATCAGGCACTCTGCAAAGCGCAGCCCGGCAATACCCGTAGTTTTTTCTATGCTGCTGCTGCCCTACAGAAGAACAACCAACCAGATCTCGCAAAAGAGTTGATCAGTCAAGGTGAGACCGCGGTTTCAACCAACCCTCGCGCACAATTCGACATCTTTCTTTATCTGACACTCGCGTCCATCTGTGCTGAAGGTGAACTGTACGACTCGGCGATCAAATTCGCTGAAGAGACAATCGCTATGAGCGCACGGTTGGGCGGGGGACTTTCGTCGCTCATGGAATATGTATACGAGATCCTTGGGAAGAGCTACCTCGGTGCAAAACGGTACCAGGAAGCCGTTGATGCGTATAAACAGATGGCAAATGTTGCCAGATTTGACCAACGGAGAGAAACAGCAGAGAACGCGATACGCCAAGCTTACATAGAGGGGAACCTCTATGAAAAGCAGATTCCCGAGCAGCTACAGAAAATTCAGGAAAATCCTGATGACCTGGATGCCCGCTTCGCGCTTGCTGAAAACTACGAATTAAGCGACCAGGTCGACGAAGCAATCGCACAATACCAGAAAATCAGCGAACTGCAGCCTGATGACGCGCAGTGGCAGAAAAAAATTGGCGATCTCTACCAAAAACAACGTCAGACAGACGAAGTGGTTGAGGATACAGCACTGAACTTGCCTGGAGACCGGAGTTTCGTGGAAATTACGGATAGTGCTGCACTGAACAATATCAATCAACAGGTGACCGTGACCGCATGGATCAAACCGACCGATTTTCCGAACAGGTATACGCCTATCCTTTACAAGGGCGACAAGCGGACACCCGAAATCAGCAACCGAAGCTACGCACTCTGGCTACGAAACGATGGTAGAATTCAGTTCGCTTCATCACCAAGTGGTGAACCAGAAAAGTTCGCCTTTTCACCTACCGGATCAATTACACTCAACAAATGGCACCACGTCGCCGGTGTCGTTGATGCCCCAAGAAATGTCATTAAACTGTTTATTGATGGTGCCGAAGTTGGGAGCAATGATTTTAGAGGGAATCCAAACATTTATGAAAGCCATCTGCCAGTCCGAATCGGTGGTTCACATGAAGAAGAGCGGACATCACACGCCTCATTTGTGGGGCAAATTGATAGAGTTTCTGTCTGGAATGTCGCTTTGACTGAGGCAGAGATTCGTGCCAACATGAATGCTCAGTTGAAAGGGAACGAACCCGGCTTAGTCGCCTACTGGAAATTCGATGAAGAAACGGAGGGGCACATCCCTGATGTGTCACCTAACAAGAGTAGTGGTAAACTGGTCGCGGATGCTAAATTGGAATCTTACACCCGTCCAGTTGAAACTATTGCAGGGGCAGAACGGTTAGCACAGGCAGGGGCAGCCTATGAAAAAGCAATTCAGCGTGAACCGAATTCGTACGAATTGTATGACCTGTTGGCACAAACCCACATAAAAGCAGATCGGTTGGTAGAGGCTGAAGCGGTGTATCATCGCGCTTTGGATGCTTCCCTTGAAAGTAGCGAACATGATGCCGCGATCCGCGGTATCTGGAAACTTTACACTGACAAAGATGAGAAAAATGAGGGGATTGCCGTCCTTGAAGCCTTACGACCGCAAATGGAGACAAGTCCTGTTTTACTTGAATTGTTAGGTGATGCTTACAAAGAGATAGGTAGTGTCGAGAAAGCAGATGCAGTATATACCGAGTGGTTAGCGATTCGACAAAAAGAGGCGAACAGGCGACAAAGTCCCGCTGGCTATCTCAGCCTTGCAAGACAGATTCTTAGCAAAGGTATCATGCCGGAAAAAGGGTTGGAATACGCTGAACGCGCATCACGGATGGGGTCGGGGTCAAGTTATACCACAACGTTGGCGCAGGCGTATCTCGCGAACGAACGATATGATGAGGCCTTGCAAGCGTTAAAACGCGGTCTAAATACCGCAACATCAGGAAGTTTTGAACGCCAGTTGTTCTCCCAAGTTACGCAAGCCGGCAAAAATGCAAAGGACAAAGAGCGTTTTGCTGAGATGTTGAACACATTGATTGACGCTATGCCCGACAATCCGAGCGCTTATCTAAATCTCAACTTAGTGCTGGCTGAATTCTACCGTGAGAACGAAATGCCCGAAAAGGCAAAAGCGTATATTCAAAAAACTGGATTTATCACTGAAGACAGATGGTTGACGCTCGGCCCATTTGACAATACTAATGGGATCGGCTATGATACCGCTTACATTCCAGAAGACGCAACGCAGATCGACACAACTACAAAATACGATGGCGTGGACGGACAGGTGAGTTGGCAAAAAAGCACCGATGGGACCCTGAACGGCTATATTGACCTCGGCGAGAACGTTGACTGGCGTGTTGCCTATGCGTTTGCAACTGTTACCTCACCTGATGAACGAGAGGCACAAATCCGTTTTGACAGCGACGACCAAGGGAAAGTATTTCTAAACGGCAAAGAAGTTGTCACAAACACAGGGGCACATAGCGCAGTAATGGACCGCTATACTGTTCCTGTAACGCTCAAACCCGGCAAAAATAGTATCCTCGTCAAGGTCTGTAATGAAAAAAAACAGTGGGAATTCTATCTGCGGATTACCGATCCGGATGGAAAACCGTTTACAGATCTAAAAATAGGCAATTCAGATCCTGAGCTCCATTAGGGATAGGTTCCACCCCAGGCCCGGTAGGTTCGGTTTCATGAAGTTTAAGTATTTAAATCGGTAATCCCCAGGCCCGGTAGGCGCGGTTTGCAACCGCGCCGGGCATACACCAAGAACGCCACAGTTATCCCAATGAAATTACCAAATTATTTTTTGAATCTTCATCTAACCGAACCGGGCTTGCCCAGGAAGGGTAGATTCGGTTTCTAACCGGGGTCCCGCCTTTTACGGGGAAGGGGCATACCTCCGTGCTGTCATTTCTTGTTCCTTAGTCCCGTAGGGTTTATTTGCTTGGGTATTTCTTCAGTATGTTTATAGAAAAGGATTGCCTTCCCTTCTTTAGCCCCGTAGGGGCGGCATGTTTATAGAAGATGAATAGCAAGAAAAGAATCCCAAAAATTAATGACGATTCGCCGCTGAATCCTACAAACTGGATCGCAAGCGTATCTTCGGAACATTTCATCTATAAAACAGAAGTAAACCGTCCATGGAACCCGGAAACGGTGCTTGAATTATTAGAACAGGCACATAAAGAGTTTGTAAGGCTTATGGGAGCGGGATTAAGTATTGTGATTGAAGTCGAAGATCGAATCTGTGAACCTAATAACTTAGGCGCGCGAGCCGAGATAGACAAACAGATACATTCCCCTCAAGATTTCACCATAGAAGTCAAATTTATCTGTGAGTTTCCACAGCACTATGGTTATACAGAGCAAGAACGGGATCTCGCATACCATTTTTTTGTGCATGAGCTATTTCATTGCTGGATTGGTGGGAAGGTATCGCCTCGTTATGATCCGGTTGTTGAAGCAATTACCCAGTATATGACAGATTGGGTGCTCGTCCATTTGGGATGGTGCAGCGAAGATCTGCTCATTCGCGGGCGGGTCAGCAGCCAACAAATCATAGACAACGCAACCCCACCACACACCACCATCGCTAAATACAAACGCCTGTTTCACCAAATGCACACCGACGATCCAGAGCACCTACTCGCTTTCTGTAGAGATTTAGCAGACTGTTTCCGCCAGCAGCGAACCCGCGCAGAAACAGATGTATCTCCTGTTTTACAGCGATACTTGGGAACAGCGTTGGAAGAAGATTAGAAAAACATTAATAGGACTTACGCAGCAAGCATCTGTTCGCCGAGGTCCCCGTGCCTCGGCGAACTATCTTCTCACGGTTTTGCTTGCAGAATCCAAAGCGGACGCTTTCTTCCCAAATGGCGTTTGCGTAAGTCCTAATTGATACGGTTACAATCCAACTTACGTCTGAAGGAGGTTTGGCATGCTTTATATTCTTTACGGTCTAAACCTTGCCGCACACTTGACTCTTGTAGGGCTGCTGATATTTTTATGTTTCCGGACGAAATCAAAAGGTTTGATACTCATTAGTGCCGTACTTCTTATGAGTGAGATCTCTGGTTTGATTTTTCAACAAGTTGTTAAGTCAGATTGGTGGCGATGGAAGCCGGGTAAAATGATGAACGAAGGAATACTGAATATGAGTGCCTTGGATCTCTTATTGACAGTTGCCATGGTACACCCCTTAGTGTACAGATGTTTATGTTTACTCGGTGTTTTTCTAATCTATAAAGAGTGGCGACAGGGAAAGTTCCGCTATCCTCCAACCTGAACATTTGGTCAGATTTTCCACCCCAGGCCCGGTAGGCGCGGTTTGTAACCGCGCCGGGTTTTAGACCCATACCTTGCTTACCCATAAATGTCAATTTAGCGGTCCCCCAAGCCCGGTAGGTTCGGTTTTGCGGCGTACTCGCCCAAATTTGGTTTCCCACACGCGGAAACCCAATTTTGCTTCGCAGTGAGAATGCTTTACATTTGCGATCTGCATTCCTAACCGAACCGGGTCTTAGACACAAACTGTGTATCCCCCAAAAACCCTCTTGAATCCCAGAGGGTTATTTGCTTGGGTATTTCTTCAGCATGTTTATAGAAGTGCATTTTCACGCTCTTTTTAGCCCCGTACCGACGATATGTTTATAGAGATTCTCGTTGACATTCTCGTATTGAATATGCTACCATAACCAATGGAATTACTGAGGACGTGCCAATCACAATATCTCAGAACTTAGCGATCACGATTCTGGAGATAACAACATGAGCATTACCCAATTCACAATAGAGGAAGTCCGCTGTTTCCGCGAACGTCAGACGCTTGAAATCCGTCCCCTGACTTTTTTGGTCGGAGAAAACAGCACCGGTAAAACCACAGCATTGGCGTGTTTTCATGTATTAGCGGATTATTTGCACGGTAAGGGAGTGGATTTTAATTTCCATCCCTATTCCATGGGAACCTTTAGGGATATTGTCAGAAATAGCAAGAAAGAAGAGAAAAATTTTAAACTCGGGTTTACTTATAAACACAATAATGAAGATATTCAGACAACGGTTGAGTTTGTTGAGAAGGGCGAAGGAATAGAACCTACTGTTAATTCGGTAGCGATAAAACTTGCTGATGGTGAAATTGTTATTCAGGTTGAAGATACAACAAAGAAGGAACCGCGTTTAGATTCGTTTGACAAGAAACAGAATCAATATAAAATAATTTGTGGTGTTGATATATTGAATGAACCTCGCTTCTCTCTTTTTCTCCATCCCTATTTTTTTAGGAATGAATCTCAGGGCGAAACCTGCTTCTTGAGATATTTAGATAGAACAAGTGAAAAATTTGAAGAAAGCATCTATCGACCGTGGGATGTCTTTAAAACCTTGTCAGTGTTTAGTACATCACCAGTTCGCTCACGTCCTAAACGAACTTATGATCCGACAAGGGAGTTTGATGATCCAGAAGGCAGTGATGTACCTATGTATTTAATGCGGATTGAAGCGACTAAGAAAAAGAGTTGGGAGGAATTGAAAACACAATTAGTCGAGTTTGGCAGGAATTCTGGGCTATTCGAGAACATAGACGTAAAAAACCTCGGACGCTCCTTGGGGGCTCCATTCCAACTACAGGTCAAGGTGCGCGGTCCTAAAGCAAATATCATTGATGTTGGTTACGGGGTCAGTCAAATTTTGCCAATTTTGGTGCAGATTTTAAATCCCAGTATTTCTAAGCGTGCTCGGGATAATCCTATGCAGTCAATTTTTTCTTTATTACAACAACCTGAAATTCACTTGCACCCAAGAGCACAGGCGGAATTCTCTTCTTTGTTGGTGAAATTGGCTAACAAGGGTGATCAGTCATTCATCATTGAGACGCACAGCGACTATATGATTGACCGAGCACGGATTGAGATTAGGAAGGGAAACATTCGTCCCGAGGATGTGTCCCTAATCTATTTTGAACCAAAAGGAAATATTGTCAAGGTGCATAATATCACTTTTGATAAGATGGCTAACATGGTTGGAGTTCCATCACATTATGAAAAATTTTTCCTGAAAGAAACTAACCGGCTCATGGGGTTTGAGAATTAATATGTGTGTTATTTTGGATGCTAACTGCATTGGCGACTTTAATGACTCAGCCAATGAGGATATGAAACCTGTACGACAGTGGTTGGAGAGGAAAAATAGTAAAATCGTTTACTCTGACACCGAGAAATTTAGAAGAGAATGGGATGAAGGTGGTGGCTACCGGTTGAGGAGAGAATTGCAAAGAAGAAATAAACTCAAATTGGTGTCAGTTCAGGACGTAGAAGAAAGAGAGAATGAACTCAGTGGGAGAGTAGTATCGGATGACGAACATATTATTGCATTAGCCCTCACTGCCCAGGCGAAAGTTTTGGTATCCAGCGACAGAAGACTAATCAGAGATTTTAAAGATCATGTGACACAAGGAAGAGTTTATCAAACGAAAGGGCATAAACGTTTATTGAAAAATGATCTTTGCCCTTAAAGTGTAGGCAGCGCGATCCCCGGAGACATCGCACTACCGCATAATTTACCTTTACGAAGGCATCCACGTCCGCGGCGCAATCCCTTCCACATGCGTTTTCACATCCACAACCGCAGGCTTACCTGAAGCAAACGCCTGATCCAACGCACCCGCAAGTTCACTCGGCTTGTTCACCGTAATCCCAAAGCACCCCATCGACTCCGCCATCTTCGCGAAATCCGCATCAGGGAACAACCAGAGTTCATCAGAACCGGATGTCCGACCACCGTAAACCGACTCAACGCCACCTTGCTCCTGATTCAACGAGTGATTATTATTCACAACGATAACAGCATTAATGCCACATTTCATCGCTGTATCCAGTTCCGCTATATGATACCAGATGCCGCCATCACCTGTGAAGCAGAGCACCGGTCTGTCCGGTTGCGCGCACTTCGCACCCATCGCCGCGGGTACTCCCCATCCCAACGAACCCGAACATCGTATGAAAATCTGGTCGGGGTGTTTAAAATCAATCATCGTACCAGTCCAGATCCCCGAATGTCCAGTGTCGGACACAAGGATTGCGTCTGATGGGAGATAGTCTGTCAGTTCACGGCAGAGTCGCTCCGGTAGCATCGGTAACCGCTCCGAGTTCACTTTATCGCTAACGCTCTCTTTCCAGTTCTGCACTAATTCCTGTACACGGTTAACCCAGTCGGTTCGTGGGGATGTGGTTTCTGCCGCTGCAATCATCCGGCGCAGTGTATTCCTCACATCTCCCTGCATCCCTAACTGAATTGGATAGTTCCGTCCGAGTTCATCTGGATTAATATCGAGTTGTATAATCGGTGTCCCTTGGGGTGGAATCTTATACCCGTTGGTCACCTGTCCACCAGTATGGCTCCCGATAAAGAAGACGAGATCTGTCTCACAGACAGCTTGATTCGCACACGCCCGCGAATATGAACCGGGAGTGCCTACCGCCAGTGGATGGTCACTGGGGAACATCGCTTTTGCATTCAAGGAGGTCGCCACTGGGATTGAGAGTTTCTCGGCAAATGCTACAAGTTCTGCGCGTGCATCGGAAGCCGTTACGCCGCCACCCGCCACAATGATAGGTCGTTTCGCATCGGTGAGCAATCTGATAGCGTCCGTTACCTTTTCCGCTTCTGCCTTTGGTCGGAAGGGTGGTAGTTGGGCAAATGTGTCTTCAATGATTACCTCAAATTCACCCTCGCGATCGATGACTGCTGACCCTGCGATACCTTCCAAGTCGAGATGAGCAGGTCCCGGTGTTCCTGTCGTTGCTGAACGGAACGCTTGGCGTAGATAGAACGGAAGCTGTTCCCGTGTCCCGACATAAGCACTATATTTGGTAACCGCAGAAAACGGATTAACGTGATCCACCTCTTGATAGGCATGCCGTTGTTGATTGATTAGGTTCTCCCGACCAGTCAGGGCAATTACTGGCGAGCAGGCGAGATAGGCATCTTGTAACCCCGCGGCGAGGTTAACCGCCCCAACCGATTGTGCCATACAGAGGCTTGGGCTACGGTTCACGCGAGCGTACGCATCCGCCATGTATGCAGCCGCTTTCTCGCCGTGTGTCTGAACCCGCTTAATACCAAGATTTTCCATCTCCATTAAAGCCCGCGGTCCGATATACGGCATAAAAAAAACGTGCGTAATCCCGTAACCGTGAACAGTTTCTGCAATAAATCGAGCACCCGTCATTTTCGGCATAAACTTTTCTCCTCTATCTTTTGGCGTAACTTATACCATTTCTATTTGTATCGTTTTCATAACAGGTCGTCTCCAGAAGTCCCCCTGATAAGGGGGATTTAGGGGTTTCTTATACGGATAGCACTTTATTTAGGAAATATCTTCCGTAAATGAAACATAATATATTAGAAATGGTATTACAATGCGATATAGGCTTCATTTTACCAATTTTCAACATAACTTACAAGTATCAACTTAAGATCGAAATAAATTTGATAAGAAATCACCAAAGATGTTATAATGACTTCAAGGATTTTAGCAAACTATGGGTCTCAAAACTACACCACGGATTTTCATAGATGCGGAAACCTTTCCGCAAGGAGCAACGCACGATGAAAAATCTAATCTATCTCTTCACATTCACGCTAATTATCACCACATTTCTCCAAAATGGATATACCGAACCAGTCGTGACAGACGGACTCGTGAGTTATTGGACGTTTGACGAGCAGGACATTGCCGGCGGTACGGTTAAAGATGTCTGGGGTGAAAATGACGGCAAAATAGTCGGTAATCCGAAAGTCGTTGACGGACAAGTTGGGGAAGCACTCGAATTTGACGGCTCTGACGATTATGTGAACTTGACGAACCTCGGCGATTTCGGAGAGCAAGTCGGTACGTCTACGTTTGAAGCTTGGGTCAAGACCAGTTTCAAAAATGACTGGACAACCCTTTTCAAAGTCCTTGACCAAGGTTGCAATATGGCATGGGCAATCGATGTCAACCGCAGCGCGAAAGCGGGGTTTCCGTTTGCTGCGGACATTGTTCACTACTACGTCCGTCAGCAATCAGCGGCAGGCTGTAACGCTATCGCTGTTGAAATTGAGTTTCCACTCTCCGATGGAAAATGGCATCACATTGTTTTCGCAATTGTAGACCCAGGTGAGTCCGAGGTCAGCATCTATATGGATGGTGAACCACAAGAGATTATTGTCGGCGACGCAAAGAAACTCGACACTTTTATGCCGTTTGTGGAACCCGTCTATATCGGTGCAGCGAACAATCGCGGCAACGTTGAGCGGCATTTCCCCGGTGTCATTGATGAAGTTCGTATCTACGACCGTCCGCTCACCGCAGATGAAGTGACCCGAAATTTTGAATCCAAAATCGGATTGTCTGTTCAGGCTGCCGAGAAGCTACCGATCGTCTGGGGAACCCTGAAGACAGAATTATAGAACAGGAAATGAGTATTCCCTTTGTTCATGTGATGGATTTCTAACGTCTCCAAATTTAGACTTCTATAAGAAGGTTGGAAAATGAAAGAATCTGTCTATCAAAAATATTTGAAGGCAGACGCTATAAGTGTCTATTGTGTAGGCAGGATTTTACTGCGCGACTTTCGCGCACCTAAAGGAGCGGTTATTATGAAAAGCCTAATCTATCTCCTCGCAACCACGCTAATTATTACTATGCTTCTCCAAAACGGGCACACACAACCCATCGTGACAGACGGACTCGTGAGTTATTGGACGTTTGACGAGCAGGACATTACCGGCTTTACAGTCAAAGATGTCTGGGGTGAAAATGATGGTAAAATAGTCGGTAATCCGCAAGTCGTTGATGGGCAAGTCGGAGAGGCACTCGAATTTGACGGTGCTAACGACTATGTCAACTTGACGAACCTCGGCGATTTTGGAGAGAAAATCGGTACATCTACATTTGAGGTTTGGATGAAAACCAGTTTTAAAAATGACTGGACAACCCTTTTCAAAGTCCTTGACCAAGGTTGTAACATGGCATGGGCAATTGAGCCCAACCGGAGCGCGCAAGCCGGGTTCCCATTTGCTGAAGGTATCATTCACTACTACGTCCGTCAGCAATCGGCAGCGGGCTGTACCGCCATCGCTGTTGAAATCGAATTTCCGATCTCCGATGGGCAATGGCACCATATCGTTTTCGCAATTGTGGATGCTGGTAAAGCCGAAGTCAGCATTTATATGGACGGCGAGCCACAAGAGATCATCGTCGGCGACGCAAAGGAACTCGACAATTTTGTTCCATTTGTAGAACCCATCTTTATCGGTGCGGGGAATAATCGCGGTGCCGTCAGCCGACATTTCCCTGGCACCATTGATGAAGTCCGCATTTATGATCGACCCCTCACAGCGGATGAAGTGACCCGAAACTTTGAATCCAAAATAGGTTTGTCTGTTGAAGCAGCCGAGAAGCTACCTATCGTTTGGGGCAACTTGAAGACACAATTGTAGAACGAAATCGGATAGGTCGCTATATAACCCCTAACTTCTCCAAATTTAGATTTGCATAAAAACGTTGGAGAATGATATAATCTGCCTATCAAAAAGATTTGAAGGCAGATTCCATAAGTGTCCATTGTATAGGTATACCTTACTGCATGACTTCTGCGAATTCAAAGGAGCAGTTACCATGAAAAAACTCATCTTTCTCCTTACATTCATATTTACGATTACTATGTTTTCCCATAACGGGAATACGGCACCGGTGACAGATGGGCTTGTGAGTTACTGGACGTTTGACCAGCAGAACATTGCCGGCAACACAGCCAAGGATGTCTGGGGCAAAAACGATGGAACAATTGTAGGAAATCCCAAACGTGTTGCCGGTCGAGTGAACGGTGCTTTGGAATTTGACGGCTCTGATGATTATGTGAACCTGACAAACCTCGGTGATTTTGGGGGGCAGGTCGGTACGTCTACATTTGAAGCTTGGATCAAAACTAGTTTGAGGGAAGACCGCTGGACCACGCTTTTCAAAGTTCGAGATGTTGACTTTGCTGACCGTGATCCAGGGGGCATCAAAATCGGAGGCCCGGACTGTGGTATGGGGTGGGGAATTGATCTCAATGGATGGGCGAAACCCGCCATTTTTGCCAAATTGGGACTGAAACCATGGCATTTTGTTGAAAACCTTATAATAAATGACGATGATAGCATTAGTTTCGATAAGGACATCATTCGCTTTTATCTTACTCATAAATTAAGAGCGCATAGATGCTGGAATTCAACCTCTGGATGGCGGTTCCCGATTTCAGATGGAGAATGGCATCACCTTGTTTATATAAACGGCGTGCCTTATGTAGATGAAAACGGACGCGAGTTGCGAGAAAGAGCTATCTTTATAGACGGTAAACGGGAATGGCTCAGTAGGCACCGATGGGAACCCGGCGATTTTATCCCGTTCACGGAACCTGTCTATCTTGGCGCGGGGAACAATCGTGGTGAGGCAGAAGCGTTTTACAACGGCATCATTGACGAAGTCCGTATTTACAACCGACCTCTCACTGCAGACGAAGTGAGCCAGAATTTTGAAATCGGACTATCCGTTGAGGCAGCCGAGAAACTGCCTGTCGTTTGGGGTGCTCTGAAGACAGCGCAGTAGCGTTACATTAACAACAGCCGTAAAAGGAATTTAATGCTAACACCTCACGAAAAATGGTTCTTTGACCACCACGGATTCATTATCCTCCGCAAAGTCGTGCCACCTGAGGATGTCGAGCGAATGATTGAACTCGGTAACCAGTGGCACGAAACGCCTCTTGATAAATTGCCATCACCGCTCGCGTCCACTTCCCGTACCGGTAAAGCTTCGCCAACGATTGCCCACTGGATCAATCATATCCAATACGGTGATCCGGTGTTCCAACGGCTTGTCCTCAACCGAGAGATTATGCGCGTGATTATTGCCCTGACGCGAGGGACTCCTTGTCTCGTTGACTGTGCACTAACTAAGAACTATAAAACCTCCGATGACATCCACTTCCATGCGGCGGGTAAAGATTACAGTGTTGAAGAATTAGGACCTCGCGCAGGTTTCCTCAATGCCGGTATCTCCTTGGTTGATGTACCACTCGGAACAGGGTTCGTTTGCCTGCCCGGAAGCCATAAGCGTAACTTTGATCCACCAGAGAACCTCTCCATTTACGACGGACCGCCTACGGTTATCAATGTCCCAGTCAACGCCGGCGACTGTGTTATCTTTACAGAAGCACTCTATCACGGCGGAAGACGCTGGACCGAAGATTATCCGCGCTACACTATCTTCAATCGGTATATTGACAACGGATCACACAGTGCCCTTCCTATTGAAAGCCATAAACATTTGATTTCGGATGAGGTTTATGAATTGGAACAGCCAGCAATTCACGGGCAACGGAAACAGGTAGTAGAACAAATCCTAAGCGAGTTAGAGGCTAACTGAGATTCTACAATGCAGACACACCAACCATATCCACTTGGCGAACCAAGGCAAATGGCAACCTACCAGTATGACAGTGAAGATCTGCTGTCCAGTACCTTTGTGAAGACATTTACCGTGACGCTTGGTTCGGTCAAAGAAGAGGTAGGCATGCCATATCAGTGGATGTGTCTCCGGGCAACGAAAGCAAACGGTGAGAAATTCGCAATCTGGTTACTCACTGAAAGTGCACCGTCCGACGATCTCGCCGTGGACCGTGCGACAACGTCCCGCTACATTTTACAGATCCAAGACGACACACCGTTGGAGTTCCAGAATAAGTTTACCGGCAAACCTGTCTTGCCTGCGCTCGGTGCATGGCAATATCTTTTCCCAAAACCTATTGACAAAACGACCCAAAATGAACTTTTCCCGCAAACAGTGAAATACCTTGGGCATACCTATCATCTCGCACACCTATCCGATTCAGGCGAATCTGCCGAATCCCCCGACACGCACATTCTCTATCTCCACCCCGATGTCCTTATCGGACCGCCGAGCAACACAAGGCAGAAGGACGAGGCGCGACGTTATGATATGTCCGACTATGAACTCATACCTCTCACAGAAACCGATTACGATGAGATGATTGCGGCGGGCATCAATTGTGTCCGCGTTGATGCGGAGCAGGTTGAGTGGGTTGAAAGACGCAATGTCTTTTATTGGGGAATCGACGCGGCTACGCTCGGCTATCCTGAGTGCCTATACCGAAGTAACTACCTCGGTTCTGCTATCTTCATGGATGAACCTGCTGTCTGCACACGCGATCATGTGCTTAGACCCAAGCTGGAAGCAGATCCTGCGTTTCGGAAAGAACTGACACCACAGCTCGCATTTGAGGCGTTTCAAGGCTACTTCCATACCGCCAAATACGACGGTGCCCCCACCCGTCTATGCAAAAGTTTGGAAGCACATCCGGATGTAGACCTGGGGGACATGAAGTTTCTTCAGCAGAATCTCTATACATGGGAGACAATGATCAGTTCGGCGGCATACCAACTATCGGAGGGAAACACGGAAACGCCTGCCGCTATAGTCTTTGAGCCACCCGGTCGCGTCGGGACGATGAGAACACTGCCCGAAATGAATATGACCTACGGTTGCCAAATCCCGATAGATGATCCAAAAAATCTGGCAAGTATCCTCTACGGATTCCTTCGCGGTGCCGCAAGACAAACCGATAAAAATTGGGGCATGAGTATCTACGGACAAGTGCATCGCGCCGATGCCTTCTGGCTGCAGACACACGCTTACGACTTAGGCGCGCGCCATTTCCACTACTGGGATAACTATCAACTTGCCTGTGTGCCTTACAGCGAAGTTCTTGCGCTCTCGCGAAATCTGAGTGCCCATGTTGAAAGTCATCCATGTAGAAATCTTGATAAACTCCGCACAGCAGCGGAGATAGTTATTCTCCTACCATCGGGCTACAATCTGGGGCATGTTGAGATGGGAAGGGGCAATCTCTGGGGTTTAGGAGAACTCAATTTAGAAAGACACAATAGAGAAGGCATCAAATACCGGACCGTGATGCATAACTTTTTTACCGAAATTGAGAGAGCTATTCGATTAGGTATCGCCTTCGATTTGCTATGGGATTTAGAAGGGCTCGATCTGTCCGGTTATCGCGAAATCGTCCGTATTCGGGAAGATGGTAAGGTAGAGGTAACAGAAGGGAACGAAACAGTTTTACACGAAAGCACGAGAACACCAACCCGACCGAATGGCATCCCACCAAAACTGACCGTTGATGTGTCTATTCCACAAGGTAAAACACCCCTTGAAGTCTGTGCCAGCGCGACTGTAACCGAAGGATCTGCCTCAGTCTACTACACACGCGGCGCAGACGAAAACGGTATCTACAATAACGAGAGGGTACTCTGGGAATTGTTCGGTCCGGAGGAAGAAGATTACCGTTTTTTGAACAGAGAGCAATCCAAAGTTCGCATCCATCAAACGGGATCCACAACTGAAGTGGAGATTCGTTTTAGTCTGAAACGCCCCGGAAATTACCGCCTTCGCGCTGCAACTGTTGACGTAGCAGGTCGCACAGCAGTGGCATGGAAAACCATCACCGTCCTTTAGTAATCAGGGCTAATCTCAACCTGTTTTGGCATATTCTTGTAGGAGCGAGCTGTGCTCGCGATTAGTATTTTGGCATGCTCTTGCTGTAGGAGCGAGCTGTGCTCGCGATTAGTGTTTTGGCTCGCGATATTTTACCCCCTATTTCAAATTTTCCCAATTTAATTATAGAATTTTTCCTAAATCTTGCATTTTATGCAACCTTTCTGTCGTCAATTCCTATCTTAACATTTTGAAAGACAACATGTTTTAGGAGGTGGTGCATGAAAAACGAGGACGTGCAATTGATTGAACGGACGTTGGCGGGTGACGAATCTGCTTTCAGTACGCTCGTGCGGAAATACCAAAAACCGGTCCACGCTTTCGTACGCCGGAAAGTCGGTGATTTCCACATTGCTGAAGAAATCACGCAAGATATATTCCTCAGAGTTTACGAAAAACTGCAGACGCTGAAAAACCCGAATACGTTTGCGGGATGGCTTTATGTGATTGCCGCTCGTCAGTGTTTCGCTTGGTTTGAAAAGAAGCGGATTCCGATGGAATCATTAGATGCAATGCCGTCAGCGGAATTAGAAGAATTGGCTTATACGCAACACCGCGCTGAACAACAAAGAGAATTCGTAAGTGAACAACAACGCGAAGTCGTCGAACGTCTCCTTCAAAAGTTACCGGAGAGTGAACGTACCGTTGTAACGCTTCACTACCTTGATAGTATGACATGCGAAGATGTTAGCGAGTTTTTGGGCGTATCGCCGAACACCGTCAAGAGTCGGCTCCACCGCGCCCGCAAGCGGTTAAAGAAGGATGAACCCACAATTCGCGAGATTTGGGGTGGTTCCAAAGGAGATTTTATTATGTCTGATAAATTGAAAGATATTCGTGGCAAGTTCGATGCATATATGGAGTGTATGAGATCTGACCCTTTATCAGGGAAGGATATGCTTATGGAAGTCAACAACGAGATTGAAGATGCACTTAAGGGTGAAATTACGCCTGAGCTGGTGCATCTTGCTGTTGATGATATATACCCGTATATGGGCAAATTCGGAATAGAAAAACGGCTATCTCTACTCCGTAAGTATATGGATGACGCGCCAGATGATACGGAGCGTTTTTGGTCGCATAAGGGATTAGTCAATAGTCTCGCTTTTCTTCGGAGAAATCGAGAAGCTATTGAGGAACAGACGCGCCTTTACCGTTGGGCATGCAAGCAGTCAGAAAAATATGTGTTAAGAACTCTTTCTAGTCTGGAGGCTGCCGGATGTTGGAAAGCGGAAGGTCGTATTGATGACTGGATTCAACTTTATAATGAGGCATCTGAACGCTTAGAGAACCCTGAAGTGAGTGGCTACAGCCGCTGCGATTTTCTGCAAATGGGAGCAGAAGTCTTACGAAAAAATGACCGGATCGATGAGGCGCTTCTCGGAATAGAAAAGTTGGAACGTGCTAACAAAGAACAGAGACGGAACTATTATTTCCGATTCTGGTTGGCTGCGAAAACGAATCGACTTCTGTTGTATAGCAAACAGGAAGATTGGGATCGTTTCGATCAAGTCTATACGGAAGTGAACACATTTATGGAAGGAGAATTGAAACAACTGGATGCAGGTTTTCCTGTAAATCTTTACGAACTGAAGTGGCTTGCTCATGATTTCGGTTGTTGTCTGGTGTGGTCGAAGAAGTATAACGAGGCGAAACGTGCACTACAAGTCACAGTTGATTTGGAAAATTACAATGATTATAGCCACTTCCAGCTTGCTGTGAGCATCTGGGCATCTGAGAAGAACCGAGAGAAGACTTTACACTATTTAAAAGTCGCTCAGGACTCTTATGTGGTTAGTTCCTATAATTATCAAGATACGTACTACCCGACTTTCCTTGAAACACCCGAATTTTCGGATGTAAAGGAGGATCCAGAGTTTCTGAAAGTTCTGGGACAGCAGTAGAACGACAAGAACGGGACTTACGCAAACGCCTTAGCGGCGCGCAATACATAGGGTCGCACGGAAAAATTGCGTAAGTCCTCCTTCATTTAAGGGCACCGATCACGGAGGACGCTAATTGATGCAACTACAGAAAACTTGCGCGATTGTGTTACGAATCACACTGTCACTTATCTCAATCATAAACTTAAAGACCGTAGAGGCTCAAAATACGCAAACCGTTAAAAAAGAACTCACCGCAGTCAAAACAGATCAACCACCCACCATTGACGGTATTCTTAACGATGTCTGCTGGCAGGATGCACCGCAAGCCGTTGGTTTCACCGATCAACGCACAGAAAAACCAGCCAAAAATCAATCCATCGGTCGCCTCGTTTATACGGACAAAGCCATCTACGTCGGGTTTCACCTCTACGATGATCTGCCGGACAAAATTGTGGCACGCCAAACCAAAGATCAGACAGGAATCTCAGGAGAAGATTGGGTTTCCTTTAGTCTTGACCCGTTCCACACACACCAGTTCTCTGATAGAAATTTCTTCATTGTAAATCCACTCGGCACGAAATTCGCGCATCTCGCCACTGGACGCGCAGAAAAAAGTGAATGGATCGGACTCTGGAAAACCGCCGCGCAGATTGTAGAAGACGGGTGGGTCGTAGAGATGGAAATCCCGTGGCAGATGCTGGATTACCCAGACACAACTAAACCCGTTCGGATGGGTATCAACCTTGACAGATTACAACAACGCACTGGAGAACGTTCATGGTGGTGTAATTTAGGTGTTCAAGAATTTCGAGAAAATGATGGGCATTGGGTTGATGTGCTACCTCCGCCACGAAAACGCGAACTCAAGTTGTTGCCCTATCTGATTGGCGGCATCAGTGAAACGGATGCCAATGTAGGAGAGACCTCTCGGTCGCGAAGAGAATATACGGCTCGCGCGGGCGGAGACCTCCGTTATGAGGTTACACCACAATTACGACTCATTGGGACAGCGAACCCCGATTTTGATAACATCGAACAAGCCGTCGAAGGTATTGATTTTTCTTACAGCGAACGCTACGTGGATGACCGGCGTCCTTTCTTTTCGGAAGGTGCCAATGTTTACAACGTTGGAGGTCTTTTCCATTCACGACGGATAGTGGATATGGACGGCGGACTTAAACTCTTTGGGAAACTCGGGAAAAACACCTCAGTTGGCACCTTAGGTACCTATCATAGGAACAACCAGAACCTTATCCTTCAAGCCTCACAATCGCTAACGGCAACTTCTAACATCGGCGCGGCGTTTCTATCGCACCATCGGCCTGACACGGATACAAACAGTGTCGGGCACCTCTCAGGAAATGTTAGACACGGTAAGTTCTCGGCGGCACCAACGCTTACCCAAAGTTGGGCAGGAGAATCAGATGGAAGAGCAGGAAATGTCAATTTAAAATACAATGGATCGCTTTTTGAACCGGAAGTCGCTGTATTTTTTGTGGATCCAGATTTCGTAAATAACCTTGGCTACCAACCGTTTACCGGATACCGCGGTGCGTATGTACAAGGATCCATCCGGAACGAATGGCGCGACGGATTTATCCACAGTGTCTATCTTTGGGCTGGCGCATTAGCTTCTAATACCTATGAAGGTGAAGTTTTCCGGCGCAACGTCTCTGCCTTCTCACGACTCTTGACACACAGTGATTACACGCTTTTTATTAGTTGGGATGGCGGACAATTTGAAGAATTTACTGATAGTGTCTTCAGCATTGAATTAGGCGCACGTTCATCAGATCAGTTTAACAATATTAGCGTCGGCTATACAGGTGGTGAACAAGCGGGTGAGCGGATTCACCGTATCAACGGAAATCTGAATCTTCGCGCTTACGGCTTCACTGCAGGACTCTCCTCACGTATCCAATGGCATTTTGAAAGACGCTACCAACAGATTCTAACGCTATCGTATGACTTCAGCCCCGCCTTAAGTCTTGGCAGTCGGTTAATCTGGCAAGTAGAAGGCATCAACATCTATTTCGCGCTGCGCCGCTCTGGCTATGCTGGCACCGACTTCTTCATCATCCTCGGCGACCCAAACGCCTTGGAATTCAAACAGCGTTTGGTGGCAAAGGTTATCCGGGCATTTTAGGCGGATTAGGCAAAATTGTTCTGGCGAATTCGCATATCAGAATTAATTTGGTATTGAATAAAATTCTAAGAAAGGAAAGCAAAATGCATTACAAAAATATCGTTAACATTTGCTCCTGTTTACTCATCTGTTTAGTTGTTTTTACACCAATAGCTCGAAGCGAGGAGGAAGAAATGAATCCTTTAACACTTGAAGATTTACTCAAATTTAACACATTTGTTGGGAGAGTCCCTATTGATATTACTGCCGACGGAAACTGGATTGCTTACAACACGCAGAACCGTGAACAGTACGAAGGTGGTGGTGGAAACTCTGCGTATTCTAAAACGGGTGTGATGATTGAAATGGCGTACGGAACGATTTGGGTAACGAATACGCGAACGGGTGAACATCGCAACCTCACTCCGGATTGGGGATCAAACTGGGCACCAAGATGGTCTCCTGATGGAACGCTTCTTGCCTTTTTCTCGGATCGGATGGGTAAACCTCACCTATTCATCTGGAATCGAGAGACTGACGACATGCAGGAGTTCGCATCGACAACTGTTCGGACGTTCTTTGGCTTTGAAGTGCCCAAATGGACACCAGATAGCCGTTTTGTGCTTTTCAAACCTATTTCCTCAGCAGATCCCCCGTTCAAGGATGAATCTTTACCAGACGCATCTGAAACTTCACAAGAGACATCTTTCGTTGAAGTCTGGGACTGGCCCAAAAAACGACTTCAAAAACGAGAAGATGAATCAACACAGGAAAACGGGCAAACTAAAGGAAAGGAACGAGGAAGAGCGAATCGAGACTTGGCTATCGCTGATACTAAGACGGGTGAGACATTCTCGTTGATGAAAAGATATAATGTTAGAAGTTTCGATATTGCTCCCAGCGGGGAATATGTTGCCGTTACGGTTCACTTAGGCTCCGAAACGCCGGTTGCGCAACAACAGATATTTGACCTTTATGTCATACCGCTGCCAAAGGAGTTCAGTGATACTTCCTCCACGAAAATTGAACCCCTTGTCCGGAAAATCCGTTTTGCGTATGGGATTACTGTCAGTTGGTCGCCGGATTCAAGGTACGTTGCGTGGACAACCGGAGGTGAGGAAGGTAAGTTAGCATCAGGGAATACATACGTTGTTGACGTGGAGACAGGCATAGTCCGTAATCTCACAGAAAATCTTGACGTTGACCTTGGACGAGAGTATCAACCGCCACTCTGGACAGCAGAAGGGGATGCTCTTCTCTGCATTGCAAATGGGGAGGTATGGAAAGTGCCTCTAAACGATGGCGTGATACAAAACTTGACGGAAAACTTTGAGTTTTCTGTTCACGATGTATTTTATCCAAGCGAAGGGTATACACCCTTGACGGTAGACAATGCTATCACAATAAGAGCCTCTCATAATTTTTATCGTCTGAGTCTCGCGGATGACACAATTACACTTCTGCACGAAGCCGAACATCGGAATGTCCACGCAGGCCGCTTTCGTCAAGATGTAGCCGAGGCAACCGGCGAATTTATTTACGTTGTGGAAAGTAGTCAAGAGCCACCGAATATCTGGATGAGCGATGCTACTTTTGAATCTCCTCGGCAAATTACAGACGTTAATCCACACTTAAAAACAATAGACTTCGGCAGAAGCGAGCTTCTTGAGTGGACACTTGAAGATGGACAAACAGCTAAAGGGATCCTCGTGCTACCCTCTGAGGCATCTGAGCAAGATCCTGTGCCGATGATTGTAAGCGTCTACGCAGGGGGTATGCATTCGTTTGCCTTCAACAGGTTTGCTCACGCGGAGAACGTGGGGGGTGCCCATCCGGGTATGTTCGTTTCACGAGGCTACGCGCTTTTCTTACCTGACTTCCCTGTACAGAAGATCGAGCCATACAAACAGTTCTCGGATGTTATTCTTCCGGGTATTGACGCGGCAATCGCGACGAAAAAGGTGGATGCTCAACGGTTGGGGGGCATCGGTCACAGTTTCGGTGGATATACCGTGAATGTCCTTATCACACAAACGACGCGATTTAAAGCGGCAGTCGCTTCTGCCTCTGTGAGCAACTTAATTAGTGGGTTCCTTAATCAACCTGATACTGGTTGGTACGAGGCTGGACAGGTCGGGATGGGTGGACCCTTATGGGAATTCCCGCAACGCTATATTGATGGTTCGCCAGTCTTCCATCTGGATAAGGTTGAAACGCCTTTGCTTCTGATTCACGGAGATCAAGATTTCATACCCTTTGAACAGGCGCAGGAAATGTTCATCGGACTCGCGCGCCTTGAAAAAGAAGTTGTACTGTTGAAATACAAGGAGGCAGACCACTGGCCTGGCTTCTGGTCAAACGAAAAACTTGCCGATTATTGGGAGCGTGTCCTAAACGGGTTCGACGAATATCTGAAATAACATGAGTTAGGCGTAAGCACGTATGGCATTCGGCAAGATTGAACAGAGCATGAAATAGCACACGCATCTGCCCAGAAACCTGTGTATGTTCATAAGGATACCTGAGGTGTCCCGAAATCCGAGTGAACCCAACGTTTCATAGTACCGCATCGGTGAGTGATAGTGTTGGGTTTCTTTTTGTTTAATCCATAGGTGTCAATTTAATAAAAAATGATAGCCTCGGTCCCCAGGCCCGGTAGGTGCGGTTTTGCGGCGTACTCGTCCAAATGCGATCTGCATTCTAACCGCACCGGATTTTAGGCACAAACCTTATATCCCCTAAAACGCCTCTTGAGCCCCAGAGGGGCGGCATCTGTGTAGAAACATGTATTAATAAAAAAGAAGCCCAGAGGGGCGGCATCTGTGTAGAAGCGCGTATCACATAAAAGTCAGGTTCCCCAGAGGGGCGGCATTTGAAGATAACTACAAAATGCTGTGAAAAATCCCTAAATTAACACCCATGTATCACTTCTCTCAAAACCCCAATGTAGAGGTGATACCATTTAGGAGGCTTGATAACTTAAATTCTCTCTTAGACAACAACCCATACCAACTACATTCCATCCATCAGCAAAATGGGGATAAGTGGGGAAACAGAGTCATTCAGTTCTCCTTTAGGAGGAATCTTTGAATGTTCCAAAACCTTCTGTAGGAGCGATCTCCGAATCGCGACTGCTCCGATAGAAACGACGAAAACCGAAAACTGAATGGCTCTGGTGTGGAAGAAATCTAATTTGACATTGGCGGGTGAGCGTGGTACACTCTTAATCCTAAATTCTGGACAATTTTTTTATGGCTCTCATATAATAGATTGGATTTAACAGAGACACCTTTGGCATCAATATAAGATTCCCTATACACCTGTCACCCCGCTGGCGAAATCTCATTCTTATTTCTATAGGACGTACGCAATTTATCAAATACCTCTTGTAGGAGGGAACTCCGATTCCCGACTTTGCTAATGTTCACACTGCCAACCCACTTAAGCGGTCTTTGCACACACCTCCGCCGACTGTGTACACTCGCTATCTGTACTGCACGCGCTTACGGATTTTCTCAAAACACGATTCAACGTGTCGTCTGTTTTTTACTATCTTGGAAAAAATCTTTCGGATAACGCCTAAAAATGTCTTTTGGAAACATTATAGTAAAATCTAAAAATACTTTGACACTTCCACAGGCAATCCACCCCGTTCACCGCATTGCTGGCGAGGTTTCCTAACCTCGCCACATCAGACAGTGTAAACTTAATTGTAGGCTTTACTATAACACTCTCAGAAATCATGTAATCGACGACTTATCGCGCCTTTGGAACCCGACACTCGCTGAACAACCTCTAAAAAATGCAAATTTATCTAATTTTTCCCCAGAATGCACGTTTTCTACCGCAAAATTGTGTCTTTAATAGCAGGAAAGATATATTCCGCGTTTTTAAGCGGATCCTTTAATTCATTTTTGAGCGTGGAGAGTTTGTCTGGGCTCAAACGCTTTGGTAACCGGTGTCTATTAAAAAGGAGGTTTTGTTTATGATATTTTGATGCCATTTCACCGCCTTTATTTTGCTTTTCGCAATCGCACCCCTTGGGTGTTCTATTCTCTATAAAGGAGAGAATAGGTTGGTCAGAAAACTCGATGCCATTATTCTCACATATGATGATCTCCTGACAATGCGACTAACGGAGATTAACAACATCGGTAGATCCCGAATGGAATCTTACCGCATCGGTGGTCCCCCAAATGTTATCATAGGATTCAAGCAGCAGTGGGATAGATATCGACTAACTGTTCGATATTGGTTATATGATTCTGGGTCTACTGCTAAAAAAGGAGGGGCGGAAGGGCATCCATGGACTTTTGCAGCGTATGCGAACTTTCACCCTGAGCTAAATCCTGAGCATGTCATTGGAGATGCGACATGGCGTGTCATCCCCAGGAGACGGAGGGAAAACGATATGACTGACCTCTGGTTTGTGAAAAACAATGTCCTGGTCCACGTCAGGGCAAGTATACACCCGCCAAATGAACTGCAGGTTGCCCGAGACATTGCCCGAAAGATTGAAACCAAAATTAACGCAGTATTGGAGAAACAATGAAAACACAGATTCTCTCAAGGAGCCATGCTCCGGTAAGCATCATCGGTTTTCTGCTCCTCGTGACAACAACGCTACTTGGGTGTGGGGTTCTCTTTAATGTCAATCGCGTCATAGGACTCGAGCCTGTCATCCTCACACAGGATGATCTCCACATGATGGGACTAACGGAGAGTAACCGCATCCATATACGCCCAGATGATCTCCCCGTGATGCGAGGAACGTTGAGTAACCGCAGTGGATTCTCAAAGAAATCACCTGTTATCGTAGGATTCGAGCAGAGGGAGGTTGGAGGGACTGTTCAATATTGGTTATTTGACTCCGCGTCCACTGCCAAAAAAGCTGGGGCGGAAGGGTGGATATGGATCCCCTTTGCCGAGATGCCGAACTTTCACCCCGAGTTCGATCCCGATGATGTCATTGGGGATGCGACATGGCGCGACATCCGCAGGAACCGGAGCGAATGGGAAAATGGTCTTACTGGCCTCTGGTTCGTGAAATGCAATCTCCTTATCAGCGTCAGGACAGACGAGCACCTACAGGACGCCCGGGACGTTGCCCGAAAGATTGAAGCCAAAATTAACGCAGTATTGCTCAAAAAATGAACACGGAGTTCCGAAGAAACTTGGTCCGCTTGAAAAACGGTTCTATCCGGACATCTGCTATCACACCACACATCCTTTCCTTTAGATCTTTAGACCCCGCCTACAAAACACTGAATCTATCTGCTTTCAAAGGTGCCTTGTATAGAGGTGATACACTTTTCGGGTTTACTGACCGGATTTCTCATGTCCGTTTTGCACCATATATCCCGTATTCTACAACCTTCCAAGCAATGCGGTAAATGCGTCTGAATCAGAGGCATTCAGTTCTCCTTAATCTCGATTTTCCAGTGATAGACTCTTCGCTGTAGGAGCGATCTCCCCCTTTCCAGTAACTAGTGGGGACCCCTGTCGCGACTCCCAACTGACCGCTGACTGCTAATTGCTATTTTGTTGACAACCACTCCCCACAGAGCCATTCAGTCTCCTTTTTTTCTCCAGTTTTCATCCCAGGCCCGGTAGGTGCGGTTTCCTAACCGCACCGGATCGAGGAAAAAAGGTGTAAAACCCGAGAATTTCTTAAA
Source organism: Candidatus Poribacteria bacterium (assembly GCA_047516705.1). Classification (GTDB taxonomy): domain Bacteria; phylum Poribacteria; class WGA-4E; order WGA-4E; family WGA-3G; genus WGA-3G. The sequence continues at coordinate 24,477 of JAKZUG010000097.1, forward strand.
ACTAAATAGCCCTACACTCCGCATTAAAACCCTTTCTCAAAAACACCGGATATGGTATAATAGTGTATCAGACAGTGTTGAAAACAAAACGATTCGGCGCGTCCAATACATTGTAAATGCAAGGAAATACCGTGTTTTCGCAGACGTACCGAGTTAAACATTAAGACCCTTTCATCGTCTTAAGAAATTGAAGATACACGTAAAATACGCAAGGAGGAACAAAAATTTGCATTACCGAAAACCGATTTTTTATCGGCTATTCATCTGCATTATTCTGGTCGCCGCTCCCATGCACGCCATTGCTGAAGACTGGCCGACGTGGCGGGGACCGAATCAAGACGGCACTTCTGCCGAGACCGGGTTAATCTCAACTTGGTCGGTTGAAGGCGAAAACCTGATTTGGGAAGCAGAATTCATCGGACGCTCCACACCAATTGTTCTCAACGACAGAGTCTACGTCATCGGGCGTGTCGGCGAAGGCATCACCCAACAAGAACGTGTCGCCTGCTTTGACGCGAAAACTGGGGAGCTCTTGTGGAATCACGAATTTAACGTCTTTCATACCACGATCTCCTTCAACCGAGTCGGTTGGACGAGCCTCGCTGGTGACCCCGAAACAGGGAATATCTATGCGCACGGTGTCCAAGGACTTTTCTTTTGCTTCGACAAAGATGGTAATATCCTTTGGTCCCGTTCACTCACAGAGGAGTACGGACGGATATCCGGTTACGGCGGACGCGTTCACACCCCTATTATTGCTGGTGACCTTGTCGTTGTCAGTTACCTCAATTCAGGATGGGGCGCGCAAGCCGCGACACGCCACCGCTACTTCGCTTTCGACAAACGTACCGGTGAATTGATTTGGGTCTCAACACCTGGCGGCAGACCGTTAGACACGACCTACTCCACGCCAGTTGTAGCCAATATCAATGGACAGCAACTCATTATCGGTGGTAATGCTGATGGCAGCATCTACGCCATGAAACAGAATACCGGAGAGATGGTCTGGGGATTTATACTCAGTCAGCGCGGTCTTAATACCTCTGTCATTGTTGAAGGCACGAAGGTTTACGCATCGCATAGCGAAGAAAATATAGATACTACGACGATGGGACGGGTCGTCTGTATTGACGCAACCGGCACCGGAGATGTTTCCAAAACCCACGAACTCTGGCGATATGACGGGGTGAACGTAGGATACGCATCGCCTACGATTCACGCTGGGCACCTCTATGTTGTAGATAACTCTGCTAATGTACACGCTGTTAATGCTGACACCGGGGAACTACACTGGCAACACAGTATCGGCAAAGTTGGAAAGGGTTCACCAGTCTGGGCAGATGGTAAACTCTATGTTACCGAAGTCAACGGCATCTTCACTATCCTTGAACCCAGCAAGGATGGCTGTGAGTCACTGAGTGCTCAAGAGATAAGTCGAGCCGAGGAAGATCACTACGTCGAAATCTACGGTTCACCCGCTATTGCCGATGGACGCATCTATTTCACGACAGAAGAACGCCTCTACTGTATCGGGGGGACAAAATAATGAGAAATGCTATTCCAATTTACACTGTTCTAATTGTGTGCCTCCTTGTTGCCGGTTGTGCCAGCAAAGAGATGGCACCAGAACCTGTTGAGATGAGTACAGCTCCCGCTGTTTCACTGTTGCTGACCCCCGCAGAAGCACTTACATCAGGCGATCCTGTTGCGTTCAGCATCATCGGATTCGATGCAGACGGAAAACGGACGAGTGCGATCGATGCCGTGGAATGGATGAAAACCGGATTAACCGGTACGCTCCAAGACGGCACGTTCACACCTGATGAAAGTGCCGGGGCGCATGCAGGCACAGTCAGCGTCCAATCGGGTGAGATGAAGGCGATGGCACGTCTCCGTGTTATTCCATCACTCCCGTGGACAGAGGATTTTGAGGCAATTGAACTCGAAAAAACACCTTCCCACTGGATCGGTGCGACCGGCAAATTCTTTGTGCGCGAGAAAAACGGTAATAAGGTCTTAGTCAAACCTCCTGCCAGAGTCGGTCTAGACCGATCTAATGTCTACCTCGGTCCCGCCACAATGGAGAACTATCAGATTCAAGTTGACCTGATGGGCACAAAAAATAAACGCAGATTGCCAGACATGGGACTGATTGCTAACCGCTACACATTGGACATGCAGGGCAGACACCAACGCCTGCAAATCCGTTCGTGGGCATCTGATTTACGGATGGCAAAGACGATTGATTTCTCGTGGGATACGGATGTCTGGTACACCATGAAAATGATGGTAGAGGTGCTTGATGATAAAGCGGTGATTCGAGGAAAGGTATGGCGAGCCGGTGAAATGGAACCCGCAGAATGGACAATTACCGCCGAGGACCCGCTGCCGAATCGAGAGGGGAGCCCTGGTATCTACGGCTACTCCGCAACCGAAATCTACTACGACAATCTAAAAGTATGGTAATCTTTTATATGAGCACTACACGTAATATCAATACATAAGGAGTCGTTCAATTGAAACTCTTTTGGAAATCCGGATTTACTTACATCATAAAACTCGCCGTGCTTCTCGCTTTTGCTGTATCTACTGCATCGGCGGAAAAGGAGATCGCTTTGTGGGGCGGCACGTTGAGTCGTAATATGGTCTCCGACGAAATGAATGTCCCCGCAAGTTGGGATATCGAAACCGGTGAAAATATCAAATGGATTGCAGAACTCGGTTCACAAAGTTATGCAGGTCCCCTCATCATCGGCGGAAAGGTCTTTGTGGGTACTAACAACAAAGGACTTCGCAATCCAAAGTTAACCGGCGACCGTGGGGTCATTATGGCATTTCGAGAATCCGATGGCGAATTTCTCTGGCAATCAACCCACACAAAACTCACCTCAGGCAGAGTTAACGACTGGCCCCTCCAGGGAATCTGTTCCACTCCGTTTATTGAAGGTGATCGGCTCTACTATATCTCCAACCGTTGCGAAGTCGTCTGTATCGACACCGAAGCCTTTCTCGATGGTGAAAACGACGGTCCCTTTACTGCAGAAACCGAAACAAGCGAGATTGACGCGGACATCATCTGGAGCTACGATATGATGGATGAGTTGGATGTCTTTCCGCATAATCTTGCTACCTGTTCACCACTGGTTGTCGGTGATCTCCTCATCTTGGAAACGAGTAACGGTGTTGATGAAGGACATATCCACGTCCCTTCACCGGATGCACCGTCTTTTATTGCTTTGAATAAAAACACCGGAGAACTCGTCTGGGAAGATGCTTCCCCCGGCGAAAATATACTGCACGGACAGTGGTCAAATCCCTCTTACGGCGTTATCAAAGGTGTACCCCAGGTTATCGTCCCTGGTGGTGACGGCTGGATCTATGCTTTTGAACCTGAGACCGGCAACATTATCTGGAAATTTGACTGCAACCCGAAAAATTCCGTTTGGGAACTCGGCGGACGTGGCACACGCAACAACATCATCTCGACACCTGTTGTTTATGACGATAAGGTTTTTGTTGCTGTTGGACAAGACCCAGAACACGGCGAAGGCGTAGGACACCTCTGGTGCATTGATGCCTCACAAACCGGTGATATTACCAAGACCGCTGTTATCTGGCACTTCGGCGGTGAAGAGTTCAACCGTACGATGTCCACCGTAGCTATCGATGACGGACTCCTCTATATCTCAGATTTGAGCGGATTCCTCTACTGTTTGGATGTGAACACTGGCGACCTTTACTGGAAATATGACACCTTCGCTGCTATTTGGGGTTCTCCTTATGTTGTAGATGGCAAAGTTTACCTCGGCAACGACGATGGCAATGTTGTTATCCTAAAGGCAGGCAAAACGGAGCAGAGGCTCTTTGAAACCAACATGGGTAGTGCTGTCTATACCACACCCGTGGCAAAAAATGGCGTGCTTTACATCGTAACCCGTAATATGCTGATTGCGATAGAAGAGAAGAAATGAACCTTTCCCGAAAAATTGCTGAAAACCAAAAAGCACTTGATGCGCACGTCAGGGAAATCGTCAAATGGCACTTTAGCCCAAAGACGGGATGTCCCTTCTGGTTGGAATTCGCAGAAAATCTCGATTTTGACCCGAGAAAAGAAATCGGTGGTTACGCGGATCTCAAGTGTATCGGGCATTTCCAAGACGAATGGCTCCGCGGTGGACCCGTCCGACGTTGGGTTCCCAAGGCTTACGCCGATGAACCGATTTATGTCTTTGAAACCGGTGGTTCGACAGGCGTACCCAAGTCACGAATTAGCATTCGTGATTTCCATATTGATTATGAGATCTTCAGTAAGACGCTCTCCGATGAGAGTTTCCCACCCGGTAGCGATTGGCTTATGTTGGGGCCAACAGGACCGCGGCGGTTACGACTCGCAGTTGAGCATCTCGCCCAACATCGCGGCGGCATCTGTTTCCATGTCGATCTCGACCCACGTTGGGTGAATCAACTCGTGCGTTACGGGAAGAATGAAGAATTGGATACCTATAAGAACCACGTCATTTCACAGGCACTCAACGTGCTACGCGCCCATGAAAGCGTGCAATGTCTCTTCACGACACCGAAGTTGCTGGAGGCACTCTGTGAAAAAATATCCTTGTCAAAAGTCGGTATCAAAGGTATCTTCTGTGGAGGCACCGAGATGGATGCACAGTTCCACCGCTTCGCACGTGAAGAACTCGTTCCCGGCATCGATTTTATCCCAACTTACGGCAATACCCTCATGGGGTTAGCCACTTGTAAACCCTTTGATCCGGTAGATAACTATGCTATTATCTATTATCCACCGCAACCGCGCGCTATCATTGAACTGGTCAATCCTGATAATCCTGATGAAACTGTCGATTACGGCGAAACTGGACGCGTGATGCTCACAACTCTGACGAAAGAATTTTTCGTTCCCCGCTTTCTGGAACGTGACGAAGCCGAACGCGCCGAACCCATTCCAGAATACCCGTGGGACGGTGTTGAAAACCTCCGCCTACTCACAGAACTCCAAGAAAGCGTCGTTGTAGGGGTCTATTAGTCTGGTAGGTTCGGTTTGTAAACGGGGTCCGCACCTGTTAACCGCAGAGGGCACCGGATTTTACGCACAAATCTTGTATACCGCAAAACAGTTCTTGAGTCCCGTAGGGTTTATTTGCTTGGGTACTTTTCAGCATTTGTGTAGCAAACGTGACGACCAAAGACCGAAGCCCCGTAGGGGCGGCATGTTTATAGATGCGCGTGTGTCCGCCCATCTTTAGCCCTGTAAGGGCGGCATGTTTATAGTTTATCTGAGGTATTGATTGTAATCCTTATGGTTGTAATTATGAACCACACTCAGATAGATAGGCACTATAGAGGAGTTTGAATATGATAACGAAAATTGAAAAAGTCTTCCGGTCACCCTATGCGGTACCTAACGGTTTGCAAGTCACAGACGACGGTTTATGGATCGTTGACCAGATTACTGACAGAGTTGCTTTAGTTGAAATTGTAGCAGACGCGGACTACACCGTTCCGAAACTCATCCGCGACATTCCGAGCGAATCCTCCAACACCAGCGGTATGGCGTATGGTGGCGGCGCGCTCTGGTTAGCCGCAAACGGACCCGGAGAACGTTGGCGGTCCGTCCGAGACACAGATGCCAAACCTGGTACAGGCGAGATTTTCAAAGTGGATCCCGCTACTGGTGAGACCCTCGGACGCTATCCGATACCCGATGGCGGCGGCACACACGGTGTCGAATATGACAACTACGATGAAGGGCATCTGTGGGTCCAAACCCTTAAGAATCAAGTCACACATAAGGTCAGAATTTCGGACTGGTCTGTGCAAAAAACACTCCCTTTGCCTTATGGACGTGGACACGGTATGGTTCGCGTTGAAGATGGACTTTGGTCAACTCACACTTCTGATAGGGTTATCGTCAAACTTGACCTTAAAGACGGCACACCGATTGATCGGATTGAGGTGCCTGAAGATTGCCCTGAACCCCACGGCTTATCCATCTACGGCGACGATTTCCTCTATTGCGATGCCGCCTCCGGGTGGGTAGCGAAGATTACGACATAGTAGTAGGCACAAAGTAGTAGGCATACGCCGTTGTGCCGTAACCTAACAAAAATCATGATACACATCCCAATTTTACGCGCCGGGCGTTCTTACAGAAGTCTGAACACCGTCAGCGTGTCACATATCAAAACAAGTGAGCCTTTAGTTGAGGTGAGCCAAGCTAACCGCGGATTGATAGCGAAGGACCTTGTTGACATTGCCCTCCAAAAAGAGGTGCTTGGACAATGTTCTGTCGCCGAATTGATTTCTATATGCAAAGAGGCAGCTCGCCTTTTCACAACGGCTACATTGCCACTGGACGGAACCGACCAATCCCCGACAGATTACATCCAACAGGTTTCTGGGACGACCGGCTTGCCTGAGGCACTCTGTCAACAGAATCTGGGCAAGATCCAAGGCGTCATGGAGAATATAGAGACGGTTTTAGACGGACTCACTCGCGGCTTAGATTTACAACTCCTTGACACTGGGTGGGGTGTCCAAGATGGACGCACGTTGAGTTACGTCTGTGAAACAGATTCACTCGGTGCTATCCTGCCGAGCAATTCGCCGGGTGTGCATTCGCTGTGGGTGCCTGCTATTGCTTTGAAAGTCCCCGTTGTACTAAAACCTGGACGTGAAGAGCCATGGACCCCTTATCGAATAGCGCAAGCGTTTATCACAGCCGGTGCTCCCGCAGAGGCGTTCAGCTTCTATCCAACCGATTACAGTGGTGCCAATGAAATTCTAACCCGATGTGGACGCTCCATGCTTTTCGGTGGCGGTTCAACCGTCGCACCGTGGCTGAACACCCCCCGCGTCGAAATCCACGGACCCGGACGCAGCAAAATCATCATCCATGAAGGACAACAGAGCAACTGGGAACAGTACCTTGATCTCATCGTAGAATCGGTCACCATAAACGGAGGTAGATCTTGCATTAACGCCTCTGGCGTGTGGGTAACGGCACACGGACGTGAAATCGCTGAAGCGTTAGCAGAACGCTTGGCACGTATTGAACCGAAACCGCTGGATCATCCTGATGCAGGAATCGCAGCGTGGGCAAATCCGAAAGCCGCACACGGCATTTCATTGCTGATTGATCGGCACCTCAAAGATCCCGGCGCAACGGAATTGACAACCGGTGACCGGGTCGTTGAATTAGATGGCTGCACCTTCCTCAGACCCACTGTGATTTGGTGTGAAGATGCGGAGCACCCATTAGCAAACACGGAATTCCCGTTCCCATTTGTGAGTGTCGTTGAAGTTTCACCAACGGAGTTAGTCGAATCTATGGGGGCGACACTGGTTGCCACTGCGATTACAGAGGATGCAGCACTCACGCGAGGCCTCATAGCAACGCCCCTCATTGACCGACTCAATTTAGGTGCAATCCCGACAAATCAAATTTCTTGGGATAGTCCGCATGAAGGGAACCTGTTCGAGCATCTCTACAGGCAGCGCGCATTTCAACTTGGTTATAGTGAAGCCCGAAAATAAATGGACATTTCAGTAACCTGTGGGAGGGGTTTCTAACCCCGATCTCCCTTGCCTCCGCTGGCGAGGTTTTGCGGCGTACGCGCCCAAATGCGATCTGCATTCCTAACCTCGTCAACTCGAGTGTATAGTTATAGTAAAACCGAAAAATAAGTTGACACTTCTGGGAATAACAACCCCTCCTTCGCTGGCGGGGTTTGTAACCCCGCCTATTCAGAATGTCCAAGTAATTATAGGCTTCACTATAATTGTAGGCTTTACTATAATATCCTGAAGAGAATGGTTCTTTTTAAGGAATTTCACAATGAAAGTAAAGTATTTTCATGATACCGCTACAGCCTTGATTGAGTTTTCAGCACACCCAGTTGCTGAAACAAAAGAAATCAATGAGAATATCTACATAGATTTGGATGCTACAGGAAATCTGGTTGCGATAACCATTGAACATGCCGACTTACACGCGAATCTACCCGGTTTATTTTACGGGCAGATAGCACACGGAACAACTAATACATGACCGATAACCCAAATGTCATTCTCATCTTCGCAGACGATCTCGGACGCGGTATGCTCAGTTGCTATGGACAGCAACATTTCGAGACCCCAAATATCGACCGCCTCGCAAATGAAGGGATGAGGTTCAACCATGCCTACGGGTGCGCGTTTTGCGCGCCATCTCGTGCCAGCATGCTGACGGGGATCCACGATTGCCATCAAGGGACATGGACATATACCAAGGGAGGCATCTACCAAAGCATAAGTACCGGTGAAATGATGCCAAGTGAGATTTCGGAGTTGATTCATACAACCGGACTCCAAGCCGATCCTGACGATGTCTTCTTAGCACAAATCGCAGAGCAAGCAGGTTATACCACCGGACAAATCGGGAAACTTGAATGGGGTTTTGCTACAACGGGCGCGCGCATCCGCCGCCACGGCTGGCAGTATCACTACGGTTATTATGATCATCAGCGTTGCCACGGATTTTATCCGCCTTTTCTCTTTGAGAATGGAGAACTGACAAACATTCGAGGCAATACATACGCTGACTGCGGGAAGCATCCAAATTCGGAGTCGGACGAAAATATGGAGATTCGCAGGAATCGTCAGGGGAAAGCGGTATATTCTCAGGACATTTTCAACGAAAAAATCATAGCGTTCCTTCGCGATCACAAGGATAAACCTTTCTTTCTCTATCACCCTTCTCAGTTGCCACATGGACCCATCGCTATTCCTGATATCCACCCAGCCGTGAAACAGTCTTCGGCGTTGACCACGTATGAAAAAGAATACGCTTCCATGATCCTAAAATTAGATGAGACCGTCGGGATTATCTTGGACGAACTCGAACGACTCGGTATTGACGACCGCACGATGATTGTCTTCTGCTCTGATAACGGACACGAAGTGTATTACCGCCAGGAGGGACGAACTACAGGTAGGCAAGTGGATTTGGATGGCAACCCTTTTGACGAGATCACAACGAAATTCTATTCGGAGACAGGTGGCGATGTGTTCAACGGAAACGACGGTATGGGAGGCTTGAAGTTTTCAAGTTGGGAAGGTGGCACGCGAATTCCTTACATGGTCCGTTGGCCCGGAAGCATTACACCTGAGAGTGTCTCCAACCACATGCTCACGAACTATGATCTAATGCCAACCCTTGCAGATTTCATCGGCGCGGAGATGCCACAAAGCAAAGACGGCGTATCGTTCTTACCGACTTTGCTTGAAAGGCATGAAGACCAGCAGCACCACGAGTGGGTCATATATGCCTCTCGGCTCGGTCCGGCACTCGTAACGGCAGATGGTTGGAAACTACGGTATATCAACCGCACGGACAGTTTCCAATTATATCATCTCGTCAACGATTACCGCGAGGAGAACGACATCGCGGCGGATCATCCTGACCTCGTTGCTCGACTCAGTGGATGGATGCTCAATGCGTGTGATGGTGATTATCGAAACGGTACCCCCGGAGCGCATCTCGCCGCGTATCCGGATGAAAATTGATTTGATTCGCCCACTTTCAACACATCAGAGAGGAATATTGTATGCTCATTATTGATGCACACCTTGATCTGTCCATGAATGCATTACAAGGCAATAGGGATTTGCTAAGTTCTGCCTATACAATTCGCACCCAAGAGGCGCGAACCTCCGGCAAGGGACGCACCCAAGGCACTGTCGCGCTTCCAGAGATGCGTCAGGGACGTATTGCACTGAGTTTCGTCACGCTATTTGCCCGTTCAACCGGCAGACCGTCCCCACATTCCGATTTCGCGTCGCCCGTCCAGTCGTACGGCATCGCACAGGGACAACTGGCTTACTACCACGCTTTAGAAGAAACCGGACACGTCCGTATCATCACAAGTCGGGAAAACTTGGACAGCCACATTGACGATTGGCGGGATTGGGAGAGCAAGACGACAGGTGATACAAGCGACCATAGTGATACCCCGCCTTTGGGATTTGTGATTAGTATGGAGGGTGCCGACCCGATTCTTCATCCGGAGCAATTAGAGGTTTGGGTGAAGGGTGGATTGCGTCTGATTGGTTTGACACACTACGGTCCGGGACGCTACGCCGGCGGAACAGGCACAGAGATTGGATTGACTGAACTCGGTCCACCTCTACTGGCTGAAATGGAACGCTTAGGTGTTATCCTCGACCTCACCCACTGTTCTGATGAGGCGTTCTGGGAGGCATTGGAACACTACAATGGATTAGTTCTCGCCAGTCATAACAACTGCCGCGCGCTGGTTCCCCATCAACGTCAATTCAGCGATGCGCAATTACGTGCGATCTTTGAGCGGGACGGGGTCATTGGTGCTGCTTTTGATGCGTGGATGCTCCAACCGGGTTGGATTACCGGCGAAACTCCTAACGACAAGGTTACCTTGAGCAACGTCGTTGACCACATCGACTATATCTGTCAATTAGCAGGCAACAGTCGGCACGCTGCAATCGGTACTGACTTAGATGGCGGTTATGGACGTGAACAGTCCCCGAGTGATTTGGACACCATCGCTGATCTACAAAAGATACCGAATTTGTTGGAGGCTCGCGGCTATAAGACTGATGACATCGCCGCCATCATGCACGGCAACTGGCTCCGATTCTTACACGACGCATGGAGTTAGACAAACTCGTAGCATAGGTGAGAACCGGACAAATCAGATCTCTTGGGGTAGCCCCGATGGAAGCAGCCTGTTTGAGTATCTCTACAGACAGCACACATTTCAGCAAAAACACTTCTAACTTGTTGAGCCTCGCTCCTGAGCCCTATGAACCCTCTATGAGATGGCTTGTGAATTTACATCTTGGTATTCAGTTCAATCTTATGTTACAATTACCAGAGATGCAAAACGTTTATAATCGCATGTCTCTCCTTTTTTATTTTGAAACACCAGGAGGATTATAATGCCGTATCCGAATTATACACCTGAAGTTGTCACCGCCCGCGGCGAAGAAATCTATCAGCAACAGATACGACACAAAGTTGAACAGCAGCACAAAGGCAAATTCTTGGTCCTTGACATTGAAACTGGAGACTACGAAATTGACGCTGAAGATTTGGAAGCAACGATGCGATTGCTTGCCAAGCACCCGAAAGCTATCACCTACGGTGTGCGGATCGGATATCCGGCAGCCTACGGAATTGGTTTTAACTTCACGGCATATACAAAATGATTATTGGAAAAATTAGGGCAGATCGAGAAGCGATCATTAAATTGGAAATTGTTGGATCAAATCACAGCGAAAAGGTTGAGGTGGTCATTGATACCGGTTTCACGGGATTTTTAATGCTGCCGATCGATTTGATTAACCGCCTTAGACTTCAACTGATCGGTAACCGACGCGCAATTCTTGGTGATGGGAGTCCGGTTAGTTTTGATCTGTATCTTGCCAGAGTAGTGTGGCACGACGAAACACGTGAGGTTCCCACACTCGGAGCGAAACATGATGGTGCACTGCTTGGTATGTCTATGCTTTCTGGAAGTCGTGCAGTATTAGAGGTCATACCAAATGGTCCTGTAACCATTTCCCCTTTGGCGTAAATGATGACATTACTGCTATCATGCCCGGTAATTGGCTGCGATTCTTACATGATGCATGGAGTAAGAAAAACCGTGGTAGGAGCGATCTCCGAATCGCGACTAATGTACAAATCTAAGCGGAGTTATCTTCGTTTACAGTGGAGTCACTGCCTAAGATTTTCGCAATTTGTAAGGTAAGATCAGACAATTCAGCAGTAGAGATTTTCCACACAACCTCAATGTCCACACCAAAATAGTGATGGATAAGTCTATCCCTTGTGGGCGTAAACACGATTTTTGCGGTTTTGGGAGATTTTGCCCAAATCCTCGAAACGCTTACCGACAATAACATCACCACCAAAGCGTAAAAGATTGGTATGAGTTTGAGATGCTTTCTCATTCAACTTATTTTCTAATCAGATATACTTGTGAACAGCAGCAGCATCGCAACGACAAAGCCTAAATTGCCAGCGATAGACCCTTTCGTTACGAGTGTTTTGCGAAGCGATGCTGTTTTCGATTTATAGATTTGGGTATAAGCTTCGATATACTCAGGTGATTTGCCGAGGAGTTGCTCTGGTGGTGGCGTTGCGTTGTGCGGATACATGTGCACGCCAATCGGCACTGCCAAGGCACCAAGAAGGATAGCACCTGCGGCAGCGCAACCCGCCTGCGAGGCAGTGGGTATAAGTGATAGACCCAAGCCTAAAGACTTGGGCTTCTGCATCGTGACACAGAAGCGTTTGTGGTATCAACAAGGGTTGCTTGCTATGCAAGTCTGATACCCTCTCCGCCAAGGGTTGCTACCCCAACCCCGCACCGAAGTGCCTAAATGTTTTGAGAGTGCGTTGTTTCGGGATTCGCCATTACGCGCCTTTCCCATTACACTCAAGTCTCCCATCAGCATCTATCTGGTGTCGTTAGACTTCTACCGCTTGTGTCGCAACTTTACGTGAGTCCACTCGGTATGCAGCCCCCAGGAGGCATGCTCAGAACCTCACACGCAAGCGCGTGATCGAGTTACTAAAGGAAATTAAATCACATTTTAGACCAAATGTCAACGCTTTTTTTAGGCGTTTGGACTCATTAACGAGGGCGGACTTTCATCCCAAACCTAAAGGATTGGGTTTTCAGTCCGTAAACAGGGTAAAACATCAGACCCTCCAAACGGATCCAACCTTGCTCCTAACGCACACCCTCCGACACAACCGAGGACGCAGCCAGCGGTGCTACTCACCCACCTAACATAAACCACCACCCTTTTTTCATATCGTGGTTTGTGTCCCTTAGGGCATCGGCTTCCGCTTGTGTTTGCACGGAATTCTGTTGTACGAGACTGACAGGCATCGTGCTGAAAAGTAATAAGGTTGCCGTGAAAAAGGCGAGTATACGAAACATAAAGTCCCTCTTTGGAGGTGTTGCGAATTTGCAAGTCTTCTGGTTTTCTAATTGAGATCCATCAGCAGTAGCATCATTAATCGCTAATTATGGACAGTATCATACCAGCAACGCCTAAGTTAGAGGTGAGGGACCCAGCGGTTACGAGCCTTGTCCGAAGCGATATTGTTTTTGATCTATAGACTTGGGTGTAAGCTTTGATATATTCCGGAGTTTTTCCGAGGAATCGCTCCGGTGGTGGATTTACGTTGTGCGGATATATGAAAACAACGGCTGGCACTGCCAAGGCACCGAGAAGAATAGAGCCTGGGATACTACAATTCGTCACCGGGTCGTCTATGGACGTCCCCAATAAACACCCTCCGACACAGCCAGTGACAAAACCCGCGGTGCTACTCACCCCACCTAACATAAACCACCACCCTTTTTTCATATCGTGGTCTATGTCCCTTAGGGCATCGGCTTCCGCCTGTGCTTGCATCGGGTTCTCTTGTGCGAAGCTGACAGGTATCGTGCTGAAAAGCAGTAGGGTTGCCATGAGAAAGACG
>JAKZUG010000098.1:0-7081 GCA_047516705.1 Candidatus Poribacteria bacterium
GCAATCGTTTCAACGGCTTCTGGCGAAAGTGGCGGTAGGTTGAGAGGCATTTGTGGTCCATTTTCAGTGGGTCCAAGGAGTCGTTTATAGAACTCTGAGTTTTCTGGGTCCCCTGGAATGATGACCTTGGTATCAACAAGCGCGGTGCGTTCAATCAGGAGTTCTTCCTTAAAGGCACCGGATGCGCCATGACAATTCAAACAGTTTTGTTGAAAAATAGCGTACGCTTGTTGTGCAAGATTCTGTTGTGCCTCTGCGATTCTAAATCCTAATCCGATGAGTGTTAAGATTATTAGAACGGAGTATTTGCCAATTTTCACCATCAATCTCCTTTATGAAGGAACCGCCTACTCGGAAGTTTGTAAACGTTCAAGAGCTGCGCGTAATTTTTCGAGTTCGGCTTCGGCGTGTTGCGCACGAGATTCCGCCTCCTGCCGTGCGCGGGATTCTTCAGATACGCGGGTTTCCGCTTCAGATGCGCGGGTTTCCGCTTCATCTACATGCTCCCGAGCGGGACCGAACCACGTTCCCTTGACAGGATCATAGAGCCGCAGCGCGCCATCACGCTCACCCAACTCCAAATCTAACGTCTCAGACGGAAGCCTTCCCTCTACAAACGTTATCTCTTCATAAGAACCCTCTACGAGACGAAACCCTATGAAAGATGGCTGAATCTCATGATACGGATCATAGATATAGTATTCCTTCACCCGTAGGATCTGCTCATAAATCTCCTTCTTCTCGGCAAAGTCTCTCGTAAATGTACTCGGACTCGCGAACTCGATCACAAAATCGAGATACGGTTGCTGTTCCCACGTCTTATACGTCCGGAGCTCTTTTTTAGCCACACCGCGCACCATGAACACATCCGGAGAGATAACTTTACGCGGGTTGCTCTCTTCATAATAGAGGAACATATTCCCCGATACATGCACATCTGGGGTGTCCCGGAAATGCCAGTCTATCATATCTATCATATCCAAGAGGGCTCTGACATGTCTTCCAGTTTCTGCCATAGGTTGACCGTCTGATTCGGGATAGACGAGTGTGGGGGCAGTGCCTATTTTTCTTTCCATCGTGCTATCTCCTGAATTGGTTGTCAGTGTTCAGTTTGCCTCGCAGTGAGAGTTGTCAGAAGAAATCTCTGACGAGTGTCAAAAACTTCTCCTGACAATTATTTTCTCTTTAGGGCTTACGCAATTTTCCATGAGGTGCTACGTATTATGTGCTGCTGGCGAGGTTGCAAACCTCGCCAGCGAAGGAGTTTGCGTAAGTCCTGCTCTTGTAGAAGTGCGGACGACGCACTTTCGTCGGAAAGCGTGGATTAGAGTTCTGCATCAACGCGGATCGACAATTCTTCTAACTGTGCATCTGTTACCACAGATGGCGCATGTGTCAGCGGACAGAGTCCTTGTTGTGATTTCGGGAATGCGATAACCTCACGGATGTTGTCTTCGTTCCGCATCAACATCACCATCCGGTCAAGTCCGGGTGCGATGCCGGCATGCGGCGGTGTGCCATACGCTAAAGCGTCTATGAAATAGCCAAACCGGCTTTCGACCTCTTCCGGTGTGATGTTCAGAATATCGAAAACCTTCTGTTGGATCTCCCATTGGTGGATCCTGACACTTCCGCTACAAATTTCATATCCGTTGCATACCAGATCGTAGTGTTGGCTCTGGACCTTCCCTGGATCTGTATCTAACAATGGCAGCGTCTCTTCTGTTCCCCCAGTAAACAAGTGGTGGAACGGTTCGTAACGATTCTCTTCCTCATTCCACTCAAACAGTGGATAATCGACAATCCACAAGAAGTTGTATTGGGTTTCATCAATAAGCTTGAGCTTTTTTCCGAGATGAAGACGTAGATTGCCGAGCGCGTCGGCGACGACTTTCGGCTTGTCCGCGACGAAGAACATGATGTCTCCGGATTGCGCACCTGTTCGCTCTTGTGACGCTTCGAGCTGCTCAGTTGTGAAGAACTTGACGATGCCAGATGAGAAACCTTCTTCCGTGACTTTAACCCATGCCAACCCTTTTGCTCGGTAGGTGGCGACAAACGAGGTTAGGTCGTCGATGTCTTTGCGTGAAAAGTCCGCGCCGCCGGGTGCAGCGATGGCTTTGACCTGTCCACCGCTGGCTAATGTCCGTGCGAATACCTGGAAGTCGCAGTCAGCCATGACATCTGAGATGTCTGTGAGTTCCATACCGAACCGTGTATCCGGTTTATCGTTTCCGAACCGTGCCATTGATTCGTGGTACGGAAGTCTTAGGAAAGGCGTTTGGACAGGGATACCACCTGCTTCCTCGAATATCCGTTTCATTAGCTCTTCGGTTACCTCAAGTACATCGTCTGCCTCTGCAAATGACATCTCAATGTCAAGCTGCGTGAACTCTAACTGCCTATCGGAACGGGTATCCTCATCACGGAAGCATCGCGCGATCTGGAAATACCGATCGACACCGCTCATCATGAGGATCTGCTTGAACTGCTGTGGTGATTGCGGGAGCGCGTAAAATCTACCCGGATAGTGACGGCTCGGAACAAGCACGTCGCGTGCGCCTTCAGGTGTGCTGTTCATCAAGATAGGTGTCTCAATCTCAAGGAAACCTTGCTCGTTCATATAGTTGCGTGCTGCGAGTGCTGCTTTATGCCGCATCGCCAGCGTCTTCTGCATCTCAGGTCTACGCAGGTCAATGAACCGGTAGCGCATCCGAATGTCTTCCGCGACATCAATATCGTCTTCAACTGGGAACGGCGGCGTTTTGGCAGTATTCAGAATATGCAGAGAATCCACAGCGAGTTCAATCTCGCCTGTATCGAGTTCAGGATTGACTGTGCCTTGGTAGATGTTGAGACCGTTTTCGCCCCCTACATCTTCACTGACAATGTGATATGTCCGATTGTTTTCGATATCGGTGAGCAGCCACCGCTCACCTTGGACTCGGGTCGCTACCTCAATTGCTTCGGAGAGGGTGTGTTTCGGGTCTGCATCCGAAAACAGGGTTCGGAATGCTGCGGACAGGGTGCTATCGGCGAGGTCTGTTTGATAAGCTGCATCTGCTTTGAAAAGCAATTCACCTGGCTCGCGTTCGCGGACAGTACCGCTGACGTTCAGCACAAATTCACTTCTGATAGCATCCGCGAGGGCGTGTGCTTTTTCGTCAATCTGCGGGTCAAAGACGACCTGTGTGATGCCTGTTCTATCGCGTAAATCGACGAAGATGACACCGCCATGGTCGCGACGACGTTTGACCCAACCGTTGAGTTGCGCGGCTGCCCCCGCATCGCTTAAACGTAGATCTCCACAATAGTGGGTCCGTTTTAAGGAAGATTCTTGAGACATGATGTGTTCTGTGTTCTCCTTTACTGGCTATCGGCAATTGGATTTTGGCTTTCGGCTATCAGTTGTTAAAGAGTGGTCTGATTTAATCAAAGCCTCTTAACCGACTGCCGACTGCTGATGGTTTCCGAAAGTTATTTATTTTTTCAGTTGTTCCAGTTCGTTTTGGATCTGTTCTCTGGCACTCTGTAAACCGCTCGGATCCGAAGCGGTTTGGATGGTTTCATCGAGTGCTTTTAAAGCGTTTTCATAGTGTTCTATCTGTTTTTCGGACGGATTCATGTCGGTGTAAACGTTTGCGAGGATATAGTGGGCACGCCACGAATTAGGATCTATAGCGACGGCTTTTTGTCCGTATTTTTCGGCTTCCTTTAGGTTTTCCAATTGGAAGTGGACTTGCGCCGTTGCCTCAAAAAGAAGGGCAGGCAACGGCAATGTTGTCTCTTGCCCTTCGAGCCGTTGATATGTGCGAAGTGCTTCTTTATAGCGTCCTTGGCGTTCATAAAGTGCGCCTAAGATGAAGTAGACATCATATCTATTCGGATCACGCCTGAGGAATTCCTCAAGTTCCTTTGCTGCTTTTCCAAGTTCCTCTGTTGCCCTTTCAAGTTTCCCTTCTCTCTCATATTCTGCTGCCGATTGCTCATAGACCGTTGCCAAATACAAGTGTCCCTGAATGTCGTCAGGGTTCTGCGCCATCGTCTGCTGCACCTCTTGTTCAAGTTGTCGAAGTTCTTCCTGCGTACCTTCGCGAATCAAGCCTGAGACGATACCGAAGTTATAGCGGATTGTCTCGTCAGCCGGATTGAGTCGTACTGCTTCGTTCATGAGGGTAGCGGCATTTTGATATTGTCTACTGGCGTAAGCAATCTGCCCGCGGATTAATGTCTCAGTGGCTCTAAAATAGGTATCCAATTTCTCACGATTGGCTCTCATCTCTGCGAGTGTTGTGCCGTAGTTTGTGAGATACGGCAGTACCCGCTCCCGATATGCAGCCATACCTTTGACGTTTTGCGTTGTCGTGCCTACGAGGTCTGCGCCACGGAAGAATTCTAATTGAGGACGGTTGTCTGTGTGAATGGGGCCAACACCAACATATTTGTGCACTGTCTCCGGTCCCATCATAAATGAATCGAGTAGCGACATGCCGTCAAGATCATCGGCAGCGAGACCTTCGCGGATATTCGCTATCTGTGCGCGGCTTATGAAGTTTTTGTAGTCAATCGAAAGGGGTTCACGCGTGCCGATGAGAATCACGAAATCGGGTGTATATTTATACCAGAGCGTTGTCTCAGGGAATACTTCAATGAACGTGCGGACAATCATTTTATAGTGTTCCTCTGGCAGCCGATGCAACGGTACCCATTGACACATGATACCGTCTTCTGTGAGAATCCTGCGACACAAACGGTAAAAGTCTGCAGTGTAGATGTTGGAACTCCCAGCACTGACAAGCGGGTGGATGATACCTGTTGAAATCATATCGTATTTCGTCTTTGTCATCAGGATGTGATTGCGTCCATCATTGAGTTTGTAGTTAAACAGCGGGTTTTCAAACACGTTTTCGTTGACATGCGTGAAATACTTTCGCGCTGCGGAGAGCACACCATTGGACAGCTCTATCGCGTCGACCTTTACACCGTGTTGTGTTATTGAATGTGAGGTAAGTCCCATCCCGAACCCGACGACAAGTGCGCGTTTCGGACGTGGGTGTAATAACAACGGCAGATGCGCGATGACGCGATGCGATGGTGAATCCCAACGCGAGGCATCCGCCGCTTGGTTTGTATCGACGTAGAGACGGTAGACCCCTTCATCATCTTTCAGTGTTGTTACCGTCGCATCCACCTCTTCATTGTAATCAACAAGCGTATCGCCCGGACGTTGGGTTTTGAAAATCGCGCTCTTCAGGAAAAGTGATTGATTCACCGTCAGCAACAGGATCACGGCTAATCCGGCGTTGAGGAGTGGCATCCCGATGCCTATCCCTTGTAGGAGTGATTTTCCAGTCTCGGTCTGCCATCTACTTCTCAAGATAAGCAGACATCCGATACCTGAGTTCAAGGCTACTGTTAAGACAATACTGGGGCGAATGCCCAAAAGCGGAATCAGAATAAACCCTGCACAGAACGATCCTAAAATGCTTCCGACTGTGTTAACAGCATAGACGTTTCCGATGCTTTTGCCGAGTTGACGTGCACTGTCGGTGTAGATTTTCGTTACAAGCGGAAAACTTGCCCCCATCAAAAGTGTCGGCAGACACATTACGAGGAAGCACGAGAAAAATGTCCAGAATCTACTTACACCGAAGGTGGATTGGAGCGCGCTGCTTATGCCATATAACTCCTCAAACGCGGGCATCAGGATAAGCGCGAATAACCCGATGCTGAGTTGGATGATACCAAAGATCGCGATAGGTTGTTTGATCCGGTCAACCCAACGTGCGAGAATTATACTCCCCAGCGCGATGCCGAACAGAAAAGCCGCGAGCATCGTCGCAAACGCATAAGTTGTACTGCCGAGGAAGAAGACCATGATGCGGGTCCACAACACCTCATAAGCCAAAGCGCAGAACCCTGAAACGCCTATTGCCCATAATACCAAGTGGCTTTCGGCTTTCGGCTTTCGGCTTTCGGTAGATTGTATGGCAGGTGAGAACGTTTTGTCCGCCACAACGATCTCTGGCTGACTGCTGCTGACATCTTCTGTTGCCAATGCCTTTCGTGCTAACACTAACGCAATCGCCGCAACAGCGAAATTAATAGCGATACCGACACCGAGTGTCCATCGGATGCCTAATGCCTCAATCAGGAAAAAGCCTGCTGCTACTGTGCCGATGACTGCACCGAATGTGTTTAACGCGTACAGGATCCCGATGTTTGTGCCGAGTTGCTCCAATCTTTTCACGAAGAAGCGGGTTAGTACTGGCAAAGTGCCGCCCATCAACGTAGACGGAATTAACAGGACACCGAATGTCAACACGAATCGGATAAGTGAGAGGGTGTAAAATTCTGATGTGACGTTGCGATGGATCAGGACATAGATTGCGGTCAATGCCCCTAAAATGAGGGGCCAGACAAGGCAAAACGCACCGATACCGGCTTCCAAGAGCGCGTAAATCCGTAACGGTGATTGCGTGCTTTCGTCGATTTTCCTACCGAAGTAGAAGCTGCCGAGTGCAAGTCCTGCCATAAACGCTGTTAGGACAGTGCTCGTCGCGAAGACGGTGCTTCCGAAGATAAGCGTCAGTTGCCGCATCCAGATCACTTCATAGATGAGGCTGCTGGCACCGGAAAAGATAAAGATGAGCCAAACGATGGGTTTGATGTATCGCATTTTCGTCTATTTTATACCATTTCTGAATAACCGTTTCTCATTAACAAAAAACCGGTTCGTAGTTGCGCAATTCATTGCACCTCTTACATTCGGCTTCATAGTGAACTTCAAAATCTCTGAAATGCGAATTTATTTTTCAGATTTGGTATTATAAACATTTCGCACTTATAGGACTATTCAATTTCTATACATATATGATACGTTAGTACGCCCCAAAATTTCAAGTAGAATCCTCTCACTTCTTCTCAAAATGTCTAATTGAACGTGAGTTCGACTAAACAGAACAGATGCGTTCACGGTTCATCAGAAGCATGAAATCACTCAAACACAAGTCAAACCCATCGTATTCTCACACCTTCAGCGTTGGAACCTGTTGGGTTTCGCTATGTTTATCTTCAGAAA